>PXBB01000132.1 GCA_003565735.1 Bacteroidales bacterium | reverse complement strand
TGTTCCTCGTAATATTCAGCTGTTTCAAAAAATTCTTTTCTGGCTTCCGAATGAAATTTAATCGTCACTTTTGAAGACGTTTTCTTGCTTCATTTAAGACATCCGAAGCAGAATGAAGAGAAGCCTCACCGGATTTAAGTGACTCTTTTCTCTTTTGGACTTCATCAATCCAGGCCTGTTCAATTTCAGGATCAATTTTGCCATGAATGCTTTGTAGCAGTTTATCAGCCAGGCGTGCTTTATCCTTTTTGTTGAGATTCAGGGCTGAATTTTCAATCTCTTTTAAGTCGGTGATCATGGGAAAAGTATTTAGTTTACCTGAATGTAATTATTAACTATGAAAACCGGAAGAAATTAGATTTTTTGAGAGTGGGTATAACGGCTCCGTGGCTAAGCGGCGAGGCGATCAATACAAAAGTCGGGCAACAAAACGCAAACTCGTCTGCATGATGCCCTGGTTATGTAACCGGTTCTGGCTCTTGAATTAAGACTTCAGCCGGGATACCAAGCTTTCGGTACAAAATTTTAATTTGACGTAGAGAAAGTGATCGTTTACCAGATAGAATTTCGCTCGCCCGTGATTTCGAACCTAAAATTTTAGCCAAATCTTTTTGCTCCATTCCAAGTTGGTCCATTCTAAACTTAATCGCTTCAACCGGCTTTGGTGCTTCAATAGGGAAGTTCTTTTTTTCGTATTTATCCACTAAAATTCCCAATATTTCCAATTCGTCACCTTCTTTACTACCAGGCTTGGCATCAAAAATTTCTTCGATACGATCTAATGCGTTTTGATAATCGGCTTCGGTATGTATGGGTTGAATCTGCACAATTAATATCCGCTTTAAATTTGTTGCATTCCCGATAGCTATCGGGATCGTAATCGGCATGAGTACCAACAAAACGGATGAATACCTGTCCATAGTCGTAATTAATTTTGACTACCAACCGATAGGTATTGCCCTTAATGTTGAAAACCACTCGATTATCAGGAAGAATACTGGCGTGTAGATATTTATTTTTTAAATCTGAGGGTGATTCCCATTGGTCCCGACCTACTCGGGACGCTTCAGAAAACCACGCTTTTAAAGCATCTTCACTATCCGAATGATTGTTCCAAAACTCACGTAAAGTTTTCCGGGCAAATACTCGCATAGAAGAATATTGAAAGTTCCACTACTGGGAACAGATAAAAAGGTAGGTTACATAACGGTTCGTTATTTGGTGTAGCATTGGAAAGGTGAGTGGAAGCTACGCTGGTTGCTTTGAAACTTTCTTATATTTCTCTTTGATCTTAGATCGCTTTTTTTCACCGAGCTCAGACTTCTGCTTTTTCATCAGTTTCCTGAACTCCTTCAGCTCTTCATCAGACCAGGGTTCTGACTTAACAACGAAATCAATTCCTTTGGGTTCTTTAACTATAGCCATGGATTTAATCCTGAAAATATTTTTTCATCCCGATGATTCGGGATCCTTTGAAATGCGTGGCACCAAGTTTTTTATTGTAATGGTCAATTAACGCAGACTTGGAGTCAAAGGCAACATATCCCTCATATCCTTTCTCAAAAGAGAATTTACACGCAAAAGCAAAAAGATTCCCGGCTACACCCAAATATATCTTGTTGGTTCCTTTATTGAAATTTGCACTTTCAACAAGGTTAATAAAAATATGGTCACTCTTGTCTTCCAGGCATAACATCCCATGAATAATTTTGGGATTATTGACGGTAACTAATTTATAAACCTCCCGATCTGATAAATTTAATTCTTCCTCCCAATCGAAGAGCCATTCAGCAGGTTTGATCTCTTTCTTGCCTGATTTACCAAGTTGAACAACTTTCGTATCAAAAACTTCACCCGTGACACTGTTTTCGATAGAGTTGGTCAGCCGGTCAATTTCAATGTCTATCTCTTTTTTACCCATGACGGAAAGTACAAATTTCGAAATATAATATGGAGCGAATTGTCATTTTCTGAGCTCTTGACTTCGGCTTTGTTTAAGACAAATAACGCTGGTTATAGCAACCTTAATCGATTTCTAAAAATTTACCGGGTTCATGAGCTTTTATGAGTGATGGTAATTTCTCGACCAGCGGTAATAAATCTTCATAAGTATTGGTTCTGGCCTTCAGAAGTACAACCTGGATTGAAGAAGAGGGGATAGATTGTTGGAAACTCAGGTTTTTGTCACTTGTAATAAAAACATCAAATTCTTTCTCGGCAACTGACAATAACTTCCCATTCGAAAGACTTGCCCATCCCATAGCGCTTCGCGGTACTTCGTATCAGGAGTCGTTCTAACAAATAAATTCGAATCTAATTCTTCAATTCTGTACTTCAATTTTTTTGGAAGGCATTCATCCATCAAAATCTTGATCATTGCGGCTGAAGTAGTTGATCTTTAAATCTCTCAAGCACCTGAATTGCTTGTTGTTTGGTTACTGTGGGGAAATCTTCCAGAAATTCGTTAAGGGAATGGTCAGCCTCCAAATATTCAAAAAAAGTGCTAACCGGGACACGGGTACCTTTGAAGACTGGTGTACCACCGAGTATGTCTTTTCGCCTTTCTATAAGATTATTTGGAGTAGCCATTTTTATGGAAGAAAAACTTAATGTTGTTCAAGTAATATAGTCAACGAACAAGCGACTTGGAAATTTTTGAAAACTCGATAGGTAAGCTTTTACGAAGTTGCTATAACGGTTTGGTGTTTCTGCTGCCTGGCGATCAGTTTAATAATTTAGTAGGAACCCTAAACAGGTCAACAGGAAACACATTGTTATATGTACCCGTAGCTTATTCAAAATAACCACGGGCTTTTAAAACGCCTTGTTTTTTTAGACTAAATAACTCCTCAATGTAATTTCCATAAATTGCAGTGACAGTTCGATCATCTATTTGGTAAAAAAGCTCAGGAAAGGAGTTATCAAGGTTATCCAATTGATGATCTTCAACTTTAAAACTTGGAGGTGTTTGCCATTCAATTCTAATCGGTTCTACATCAATATCACTATTATAAGGATGGTTATAGTCCGAAGACTGATAGGGAGCTGCCCATGCATTATCTTTAGTCTTAAATAATGGTGAGTAAAGATATTTACTATGGACGTAGCCTTCTTCTGCTTTAACAATATATAGCAGTACATGCTCAAAATTTGAGAAAGCAGGTATTCCATAGTGATCGTATGCTAAAAATTCAATTGTATCAGTTGGTAATTGATTATATACATTCTCTACTACTTTATACCGAGCTTGAAACGCTGAATCCATTAAAATTCGCCCGTCCTCTAGTTCAGGTTCAAATTCCTCTACAGATATTTTCTCCCCAACAAAAACATAAAGATTTTGCTCCTCTAACTCCTGAGCGCAAACAGTCATAGAGTACATTGAAATAAAGAATACAAGCAGTGATTGTCGGATCATATTTTAAGATACATATAACGGTTTAGCAAATAAGAGGTGCGGCTAAGTCCCTGAATGTACAACTAAACGCAAATTCATCCGCTTAATTTGCATTGTTATGTACCCGGAATCCTTTTAACATGGAAACCAATAATCTAATCTTTTTAATTTATTTTCCCGAAAAAAGAACAACCACCCACTTTCGGCGTGTTCAGGTTTAACTGGTAATGAAAAACTTTGATAGGTGCCTTCTTGATAAACTTTTATATCTCCCATTTTTTCAACCGCAGTGGGAAAATATTGTCTCATGTAATCCACAGTTGTTTGGTGACTTAATTCAACCTCGCCTTTGTAGATTAAATTAATATCTTCGTTTTCGCTAAAGTAAATGACACTTACGATAGCTTTATCATTGCACACCTCAAAATGTGAATTGCCCCAATAAAGTCTTTCATATTCATTTGGACAATAGCGATAAAAGTAGTTTGGGCATTCAATTTCTCTTACAACAACAGTTGAATCAGGTTCTCCCAGTGTAGTGATAAGGCTTTCCTTTGTAGTCAAAGTTTGTAAGCTACCCATTATCAGTAAACTGTCAGGTGTCATGTATTCTGAACCCAATTCTGATGTTGATTGGTTTTGCGCAAAAACAGTATCAAAATTAAAGCACAAAAATGTGGCTAAAAATAATAGAAATAATAATGTCGATTTGTTGATGGTTAGCATGATTTAAAATTAGGGTACATAACGG
>PXBB01000035.1 GCA_003565735.1 Bacteroidales bacterium | reverse complement strand
TTGTCTTTATCGAGGAAAAGATCATCTGGTACTTTGAATCCATTATTGACCGTTTCATGATCAGACCAGTCATTTTTATGTATTTCAAACAATCCACCATTGAGATATGGTGAATAAAAGATTAGTTCTTTTAACTTTTCAGGATTATCAAAACTACCGGTATGTTGATCATACAATTCTGAATCGCGTTCTTCCGGTTCATTATTAAGGGCATTAAAAAAGAGGTTCTGCAATATAAATTTATAGTATCCGGAACCCTTACTATTCGGTTGTATTACCTCGTTTTTATTACCATTCAGGAAATAAGGAATCAGTAATTCTCCTTTTACCACTTTAAGCTCTTTGAGGAACCAAATAAAAATTAACCTCGAAATAAGTCGCACAGTAAAATCTTTGTGCTTTTCAGAACCATTCTTCTGATCAGGTATTTGAATTTTCTTAACCGCCTGGTTAAACCACACAATTATATCTTCGTAAAAAGCTTTGTTAAGTATTGAAATTGAAAAGACCGACTGCCAATAAAAGTAAAGTTCATTGATATTGGTGACTTTCGACTTCTTTGTAATCCTCATTTCATTGAGGATGTTTAGATGTCCTCTGTGAGTTTCATCAACTGATACGTCTTTGAGAATCGAAATCTTTCCAATTTTCTCCCCTTCTCTCCATGCTTGCTTATACTTAACTCGCTCTGCAAGCATAAAAGCCAGCTTTTGATCCTTATACCTGATTAAAACCAGTACCGGCACAGCAACAGACAATCTGTTTAATGTTCTGGTCATTTCAGCAAGATCTGTCCTTGTTGGCTCAAAATCAGGTTTTGCTTCCAATGAGAAGATCATCAAACCCGGATATTCTTTCTCACCACTTATTTTGTCGATTTCCTCTTCTAAACTTTTACTTTCAGCCCCTTCATCAAGAAATCCATCCCCTTCGATATGCCCAATGAAATAAGTCTTATCAATATTATCCCATAACTCATCAATCCGCCTGCTTTGAATACCAGACCTTGTTAAGAACTTCTTTATATCAATAGATTCTCTTGTTTCCGGAGTAATTTGAACATTCAGTTCATCTGAAAAGAACTTAATTGATGCGTCAAAAAGATTGTCTTGTTTAAACAGGTCTAAGGTTAAATCCATGATGTAATAATCAATTTATTTAGAAAGTGTGAGCCAGCAAATCAGATCAAAATTACTGGGTTTAAAATGATCTTCGGCAAAGTCTTCCTTACGTTTTTCGCTCTTGCGTTCCTCTTTAGGCTTATCAAACAGATTGCCCTTTAGAATGTCATCGAGGCTATCTTCGGTATCTTTTACCGCGTGCTTTTTCAGGAAGCTATCTACCAGATTAGTATAGTAATTCAGTGTTTCTTCTTTCCCGTTCTCTACTTCCGGTGGAACAATCCTTTCGTTTTTCTTGTGCTGTCGCAGAAAGCTTAAAATATCCTGCCGGTTAATCAGCACCATTGGTTCATCTGGTGCTGCATAAAACAAGTGATGCTCACTATACACATGTTGCGGGTTATTCGGATTTCGCTTGGGATAACCCAATAATCCAATCATACCCTCTTTGGGATTTTCAAAGAGATCGTCTATGATCTTGAAGCCTGAAAAAATTCCGTTAGGCATACCCTCATACTTCTCACGGTTCTGTAATAGTACGCTAAGCAGTTCCTGTCTGAACTGTTCAAGGGAAAGGTCATCCAATCCAAAGGTATCTTCTTCGCTCTCCACATCTTCCCATGATGTTTGAAGCTGCCGAAGCATTTTTTCCGTCTGCTGATCAATCAACGGATTGTCTTTTACAGTTTGTTCTAATACTCCAGACGTTTCAACAATCTCAGCCCCTCCAAGAATCATCAGTGCCATCCTTTTTTCAACCCGACCCTTAAGATCCAGCAGGGATTCATAATTTTCAGCCGGCCAGAAATTAACACCCATAATCGTGTCATTCGGTGAGCCAATTCGGTCAATACGTCCAAATCGTTGCACCAGTCGAACCGGATTCCAGTGAATGTCATAATTTACCACACAATCACAATCCTGCAGGTTTTGCCCCTCGCTAAGGCAATCAGTGGCAATGAGAATGTTGATTGGTTCCTCCAGCTTTTTATAAACATCCGGGCGGTGCACTTTCATGAGTTGCCTCCAACCGCGATAATCAGGAGTTTCATCAATCCCTTCCTTTACGTACAAGTCATTCCAGTGGCGTTCTTTGTACAATTTGGTATATGGAGCAAAGTAATCCAGAAGTGGTTCAAACCGACCAAAACTAAGTCCGGTATTTGATCTTGCTTCTGAACCAGTAACCAGCCCTACTCCCTCAAACTCATCTTTAAGCTGGTCAAATAAATAGGTAGCCGTATCGGTATAAGTCGTAAAAATGACCAGCTTCTTGTTTGGTTGCTCCTGTTTATCACGAATGATTTTTCTGAGGGCATCAAGTTTTTCATCCTCAACTTTTTGTTCTTTAAATGAAATTTCAAAAGCGTCTATGTTTTTCTTGAGTTTTTGGAGTCGTTCGATATCCTTTTCAATGTCTTTTTTGAACTTTTTGATTACCTCAATATCACTGAGTTTTATCGGGTTCTTCTTGCCAAGTGTCAACTCTTCCAGGCCATTCTCTTCGTCTTGATCTTCCATGCCTTCAGCATTGCTTCCTGCATCGAGATCCTCACCAAGTTTCTCAAATTGTTTAATCTTATTTAAAGCATTGGTATGATGATCAAGGATTTTACCCAATGTTTTTTTAAAGCTCATCCAGGAAGATTCCAGCCGTTTGATCAATAGTATGAACATCATCTTCACTAAAAACTTTTGTCGCTGGCGTTCATCCTCAAGGACGGTTTTCTTTTCCTTCTGAGGGATATAATCAGCAGGCCGATACGCAGTAAGTTCAAGCTTTTCCAGAATTGCCAGTACTTCATCAAAGTTTTCCAGATCTCCAAAACCCTGTGGGTTTTTGAAAACGTTGACCGGTTTTTGTTTATCCGGGAATTCAAGCTCACTATCAATGTAGTCCAGAATCAGTTTTCGGGTACGGGCTACAATCAATTTATCGGTTAGCTGAGTAAAGGAATCCGGTAACTTTTGAACTAATTCGCTAAGCGTACCGTCTTCTTTTTCTTTCCATTTTGTATGTGCTCTTTCAGCCGTTCGGAATTCATTTTCAAGGTTTCGAATAGCCAGTGGTGTATCCAGAAACCCATCATTCGATCCTTTCACCATCAGCTTAAACTGATTCCGGATATCCTTTAACTCGTTATTGATCGGCGTCGCAGAAAGCTGTAGTACTTTTACGTCTTCATTCTTCTTTAGAATTTTATCAACCAGAAATTGATAGCGGGACGATTTATCATTTCTCAGGTTATGAGACTCATCAATGACGAACAGCATTTTAGGGTTATGCTGAAAATGGCTTAACGGGTTGTCCTTATACCGCTCATTATCAAAACGCGTTGTATGTTCTTCCGATGGGTATTCTGCCCTGTACTCTTCGGTTTCATTATACTGGAGATCTGTGTGGTAGCGGACCAAATACCGAAGCCGGTCTTGCTTAAAAAGCGACTCGTTTACATCCCGGTATTTCTCCCAATTTTCAGACAGTTTTTTGGGACATAACACAAGAACCTGATACCCCTTCATTTCAAAATACTTCATCACCGCCAATGCCTGCCAGGTTTTACCCAAACCAACTGCATCAGCTAAAATGGCTCCATTAAATTTTTGAAGCATTTTAATCAATGAAAGAACACCCTTTTTCTGAAAACCGTACAGGATTTCCCAAAGCTTTGTTTTCTTTAAGTGCTCCAGATTTTGCTGTGATTCTGAATCATCTTCAAAATCAATAATGTCCTGTTTAAACAGCTCGAATAAGATCTTGTGATAGAGCTCTTCCGGGGTGTACTTTTTATATAATTGGCTGATTAACTCAATCACGTGCTCCTTGAAATCAACCAGCTTCTCTTCCTGCTTTATTTTATCCTTTGCGATTTTCTCCCAGTGAATTTCAAACCATTCCAAAGCTTTATCAAAATCGTTGTCTTCACTTTGTTGTAGTTCATTTAATTCAATATTGCCGGAAGGTCGAACTCCCATCCCGGCCTCAGTCATATTAGAGCTACCAACACTGTAGAAACTGTGTCGGGGATCATCATCATTATAGA
>PXBB01000055.1 GCA_003565735.1 Bacteroidales bacterium | reverse complement strand
AAGTCCGCCCTAAAAGTATGCTCAGTAGCATTGCCGAGGCGGTAGCGCTGGTTGAGGGAGGTGATGTAGTTGGGGAGGTACATAGTTTTGTTTGAATACTTTAATTAAAAATTCCATTAAAGCAAATTTAAGTTAAAACATTAATATAGGATGATTAATTTATTTAACATTTATAGGTTTTTATTAACATAAAAAATAGAACCGTCAGGGATAACCAACTGCCACACCATCACAGCAGTGCTGATAAGCTTCAGCATCTACTCACGCCTTAGGCTGGCACAGTATATGGTGTCCAATCATGCAATTGAGGCATTTTTTTAATCGGCAATAATTATTTTTCAGTTCGATAAGTGCTTGTGAGTCGTAGGCGCTGCCGGCAGTAAGTCCGGCATTGTGCCATTTGGTGATGATGCTGTTTTTTTCGGCACTTACAGCACTAAGAAAGTTCAGCGCTTGTTGTTGTTTGTCGGGCAAATTTTTTTGCATGGCGTAAGCAAAAATGAAAGGTATAAAAGTATTGATAAGCACATTGTTGGCTGCACTTGTCCCTAAGCGTTTTGGTTTGAAAGGGCTTGTTTTGTCAAAGATATAGTGTGTGTCCCAGTAATTGCCGGCAGTGATTTTCAGCAGTTCAGATAAGCTTTTGATGTGTGTGCTTTCCAGGATTTTAGAGAACAGGAATTCCGATTTGTGCAGCAGTTGAGCAAGTTGAGCCATACGTACAAATGGAAAACCGGCAGGCCGCATTCTTGCCAGTCGCCACAAAGGAGGATAGATGGGTTTCAGGGAGTATTTTTGTTTCAGGAAGGCATATTCTTTTGTCAAAAGTTTGGTGTATGCATCGGCAAAACCGCCGGGAATAAGACCTGCTTGCCCGAAGAGCAAAGCTTCAATTTGAAAAGCGTTGTCTTTGTGCTTGGCCAGTATCTGTACAGGAATTGATTTTGCCAGCATCTCGAAGGCGGTAGCATTAACCTTGAAACCAAAATTTTTGAACAAGTGAATTTGAAAAGCTTTTTCCCAATCGTTATTAAAGGTGTTAACAGTTTCAATGATAGCTTGGGTCTTTCTTTCGAGCCGTTCGATAATGAGTTTTTCCTTCCAAATGCCGATGATGCTTTTGTCGGTTGTTTTGAGGAGTGTTTGGCAGGGCACCCCCTGCTTGGCTGCCATCAGGCGTGTGTAGTTGTCGTACAGGTTTTTATCAAACAGCTCTTTAACCACCAGCGTAGTAATAGGCTCATTATTGCGACGTGTAACCATTTTGTCGTTTTCATAAACCACGTGCAGTATGATGTTATCATAACTTTGGTCTTTATCGTGTCCATGCCTATACCAATCGGATGCTTTGGTGTGTATTTCCACATTGCCTGCCCATAGCGTATCGTTGATTTTTATTTTACAGTTGGTAAAGTCGGGGCCGGCATCGTTGTTATAAAACCCAAAAGAAATAATGTTTATAGTGTCGCCTGTAGGGCTTTGGAGATCGTTGGTTTTAATAAGTTTGTAACGCCACAGGTATTGTAAAAAAGATTCATTCATAGCGACTTGTGTTAAAAAGCATGAAAAATTTACATAAAAGTAGTTAATATTTGCTGAAATATCTTATTTTTGTAAAAAACATTATAAATAAATTAATCATGAAAAATTTAATGATTTTCAAGCTACTGATAATTATCATACTACATGGTTTTGTTGCAGAATTACACGCACAAGGCCAGGACTTTTCGAGAAAAGTTGAGCAGATGCCCACTTATCCGGGTGGCGAAGAAGCTCTTGAAGCATTCCTGAAAGAGCATATTCAGTATCCAGAAGAAGGTATAGCGCAAAAAGTGGAAGGCATCGTATATGTCATTTTTATTGTTGAAAAAGATGGTTCCATAACACAGGTAGAGGCTCTCGAAGGGATAGGTGATGCTTTTGAAAAGGAAGCCGAGAGGGTGGTAAGGCTTATGCCCAAATGGAACCCCGGAAAAGAAAAAGGCGAAAAAATAAGGGTGTTATTTAACTTGCCTATTGAGTTTAAGCTCAGCAGATAGCATAAATAACAGGGCTTATTTTGCATTTCTTACTTAAATGTATTACCTTTGCACTAAGCCATAAAATGCAAGCAGAAAATGTCAACGGTTTCATTATTAGAGGAGTTAAAAAAAAATATTGAAATAGTTGTTAAACAAAATAAAGCATTTAAGCAAAACATGGAATGGCTTGAAGCAAAAAATAAAGAGTTGCAAAAAATAATAAACGAACAAAACAACAGTTTAAATAAAAAAGACGAACTAATTAAAGCACTGGAATGTGCCAAAATGTTAAAAGATAACAACGACAGCCATTCCGGTAACGAAGACTTAAAAAATAAAATAAATGAAATGGTGCGGGAGATTGATAAGTGTATCGCATATTTGGACAAATAGCATATAATAAAACAACATGGATGATATTACGATAAATGTTGTTATAGCTGACAGAAATTATAGAATAACAATAAAAAGAGAAGATGAAGAGTTAGTGAGAAAAACGGTAGAGGATATAAATCGCAGAATCAAAGAATTTTCCGATTTATATGCTTATAAAGACAAGCAGGATTTACTTGCTATGGTTCTTTTAGATGTCAATACCGTTTTATTCGAAAAAACTAACAGCGCAGAAAAGGAAGAAGCGAACATTAAAAAGAAAATATCAGAACTGTCAAACTTAATAGAAAGCAGTTGTTTGGACAAATAAACTAAAGTTCTTTGCATAAAAAAAATACTAAAAGCATACCCGCATAAATTCAACTTACGTTTGTTAAACTCAACATTAACAAATTGGAGTTAAAGCTCATAAATTTGTAGAAAAGGCCTCAATCAGGTTTTTATAACCTGATTCTCGATGACGAGACGGTGGACTTTCGAAAAATTTGGCTACTCTATCGTGTCTATATAGGGGTTTAATTAAACCTTATGAATTTATTGCGGGTTTTTTTTATCCTGCATGAACAACTTAGGTTATCAACGCACCAGTCAAAAAATAGAAAAGTATTAACTAAAAATATCATAAAACTACTAACATAAATAACAACAATAAAAATGGGAAATATACTATTAATAATTGGCGTATCCATAGTTTCAATCAGCTTAGGCGTTATTATAAGCAGTACTTTGAGAAGAAGATCGCTTATTAAAAAAAACCAGCATATCATAAAAGAAGCCAAAGCTGAGGCTGAAATGATCAAAAAGGATAAGATTTTGGAAGCTAAAGAGAAGTTCTTACAACTTAAAACTGAGCATGAAAAATTTATCAACGATAAAAACAGTGAAATTTCCAATCGCGAAAACCGTCTCAAACAAAAAGAAAATTCTTTTTCGCAAAAAATGGAAGACCTCAATAAGAAGCAAAAAGAAGTTAACCATCTTAAAACCAGCCTAAATAACCAACTGGAACTGGCTAACAAAAAACAAAGCGAGCTGGAAAAAGCCCACCAGCAACAGATAGAGCAACTGCAAATCATTTCCGGCATATCAGCAGCAGAGGCTAAAGCCCAGCTTATCGAAAGTTTAAAAGTGAAAGCCCAGACGGAGGCCTTGGCAAGCATCAAAGATGTGGTGGAAGAAGCCAAGCTAACGGCTGCTATAGAGGCCAAAAAAATTGTTATTGAAACCATACAGCGTAATGCTACCGAATACGCTTCCGAAAACTGTGTGTCGGTTTTTAATATTGATGACGACGAGATAAAAGGCCGTATTATTGGACGCGAAGGGCGTAACATCAGAGCTTTGGAGGCTGCTACAGGTGTCGAAATTATTGTAGATGATACACCCGAAGCCATCATTTTGTCTGCCTTTGACCCTATACGCCGTGAGGTGGCCCGCTTGTCGCTTCATAAGCTGGTGTCTGATGGCAGGATACATCCGGCACGCATCGAGGAGGTCGTCGCTAAAACAAAGAAGCAGATAGAGCAGGAAATTATCGAAATCGGCAAAAGAACAACCATCGACTACGGCATCCATGGCATACACCATGAACTTATCAGACTTGTAGGTAAAATGAAGTACCGCTCATCTTATGGGCAAAATCTTTTGCAGCACTCTAAGGAAGTATCTGATTTAGCTGCGGCTATGGCTTCCGAGCTGGGTCTGAATCCTAAAATTGCCAAGCGTGCCGGCTTGCTGCACGATATTGGCAAAGTGGCCGACAGCGACAGCGAAATGCCCCATGCGCTCCTGGGTATGAAACTGGCCGAAAAATACAAAGAAAAACCCGAAGTTTGCAACGCTATTGGTGCCCACCATGATGAAGTAGAAATGACGAACCTGATCTCTCCCATAGTGCAAGCCTGCGATGCCATATCGGGCGCACGGCCGGGGGCCAGAAGAGAGGTGGCCGAATCTTACATCAAAAGACTCAACAACCTCGAAGAACTTGCTTTGTCCTACCCGGGCGTAGTCAAAACTTATGCCATTCAGGCAGGGAGAGAACTGAGGGTCATCGTTGGTAGCGAAAAAATATCAGACCAGGAAACCGAACAGCTCTCCTTCGACTTGTCGCAGAAAATACAAAGTGAAATGACTTACCCCGGACAAATTAAAATTACTGTTATCAGGGAAACCCGTGCGGTTAATTTCGCCAAATAGAATGGCTTGCTCTCTTTAGGATTTTTATAAATAAAGGCAACAAATTAGGTGCTCCGTCACAGCACAGCTTTTTTATTCCAGTAGGAGTTTACGATAAATAGGGTATTTTTTATATATTTGTCACTTTATTAATCTTAGCCTGAATAACTTTATTTAATATACTTATGATTATGAAGTTGATTTTTATATGGGTGCTTTTTTGTATAATATCCTGCAATCAGGCACATGAAATGCAAGAGGCGCAAGCCTTAGAAAAAAGGCCTTTCGTTGTTGAAGGCCGTGTTCATGGAATTCTGGGTGATAAAGTACGCTTAATGGGCTTTTACGGACATCAGACTATGATAATTGATACGGCTTTTGTTGACAGTACGGGCAGATTCAAGTTTCACATTGATGAAGATTTGCCGCGGGGGATGTACCGTATTTTGCTTGGTAAAGGCATAAGAGCCCAGTTTTTGGGTGGTGGCGAGCAGTTTGTTGACTTGCTTTTTAAGTATGAAGACATCATATTCCAAACGCATTTCGAGTTTCCCTTCGACAGTATGCAGGTAATACAATCGGCAGAAAATGAAGCTTTTTACAAGTATTTACTCCTGAAAGATGATGTGCAAAAGAAGTTAGAAGTCTTACAACAAGGCATTCAGCATTACCCGCGTACAGATGATTTTTACCGTGTTATGGCTTCTCAGTACCGGGAGATTTTTGATGCCTACAAAAGCTTTGTAGATGGTATCCATAAGCAATTCCCCGGGAGCCTGCTGGCAACCATCGTCAATTTCGACAGAATCCCTTATGTTGACCCCTTGCTTGAACAAGAACAGCGGAATGAGCAATTGAAAAAAACATTTTTTAATGAGCAGGACTTCAGAGATACGCTTTTGCTTTACACCGATATGATTCCCGCTAAAGTGATACGTTACTTGTCATTGTATCGCAACGACAGACAAGGGCAGGAAGTACAGGAAGCGCTCTATATCCAGGCCGTTGATGTTATACTGTCTTATGCAGCCGTCGAAGAGGATATATTCAACAATGTGCTTAATTATTTGCTGGAAGGTTTCGAGCAGTTTGGGATGGAAACAACACTACTGCATCTTTACGATAACTATGTTTTAGGCAATGCATGTTTTGACGATGAGCGTATGGCTTCGTTAAAAGATAAAACGGAAGCTATCAGACGCATGGGTATTGGACAGCCGGCACCCGATTTTTCAATCGTTGATATGAAAGGGCAAAACGTACAGCTTAGTGCTATTGAAGCAGAACTGACTCTCGTCGCTTTTTGGGCTACCTGGTGCGGACATTGTACCGAGTTGATGCCGGAAGTTTATAATCTTTACCGGGCGACAGACCGTAACAACTTTGAAGTTGTCGCTATTGCTCTCGAAGATGACAAAACCGACTTAACTGATTATCTGGCCCATTACGAAATGGATTGGATTAATTATTCCAGCTTTAAAAGATGGGATTGCCCTATTGCCCGTAAGTTTTATGTTTTTGCCACTCCTACTTTTTTCCTACTCGATGAGGAAAAAAACATACTGTCGAAACCTATGAGTATTAGAGATTTGAGAAGTTTTGTCTATTAAAATGTTTTCAAGCATATGTCAGCGTCTCCAAATGCTCACGGCATAGTGCCAGCTGTCGCGTGTTAATTCCGATTTGCTGAGGACAAAATCGTTATCGGTAATCGGGTTATCGACTTTATGGAAGGTAAAGTTAACCCCTCTGATGCCTGATTGGCCACCGTAGGTCCAGTGTTCTGCATGGCCTGATTTATACACTGTTTTTGGCGGGCCATAGACGATGTATATCATGCCTCTGTCTGTTTTCCAGCCTTCATGGTAAGAGGTGAAAAATTTATTAGCTGCACGGACACGGCTGTAATAGTTTTTTATAAGCTGCCTGGCTCTTTCTTTGCTACCACCAATGTTGATCCAGAATTCTTCAATGGCTTTCATCTTATCTGCCTGAAGCGTCATTTTTTCAAATTCCCTCCTTGTTGTTAAATACCTTGCTGATAGGAGCATTTGTTCAGGTATGGTAATAGCAGGGTAGTCTTCATGAAAACGAAAGATGGTAAAACCAAAGCGCGATGTGGTGTCTGCCTGAAAGCGGAAAATACCTTCACGGTCCAGCACAATGGGTTGGGTGTATCCATTTTTCAAAGGGACTTTCATCAATCTGTCGGGGCGTATGTTTTGGGCACGCGGGGGCGTTGTATGAAAAGGGGGTGTAGCTATAGGAAAGGATTGGTGGTAGGTTTTAAGGTATATCTCATGGGCCGTGGCGTTGCCGCTATAATATACAATTACAGCACGGTTGCTGTCGAAATACCTGTCGAAAATCATGTTGGTATCGGTATCAAATAACAGAAAATGATGTTGGTCGAGGCTTTCAGTCTTGTGTATATTGATAAAAGTGGTATGTTGTTTTTTTCGGTGGTTGTCGGTGGTTGTTACTTTTAAAATGTATTTATTATCCGTTTTTGTAGGTATAGAGAAGCTGTCGTAAATAAAACCTGTTTTAGGCGCAGCCAATGTGTCTGAATAAATGTGAGTAGCACTGTCAATAATATCTTTGGATTCGAAGGATGCCGTAAGCTTATAGGCTATAGTAAATTTCATGGAAAAGGAGTCCGTTTCCAAATCTCTGACCTGCAACAATTCCTCGCTGTTTATTTTAAAAAACAAAGTGGAAGAGTCTGCTGATTGGTGGTATAATTTAAACTGCGGATATATATACAGTTCTGTTGTATTATAAAGATGCGCCATATTATGACGGCTTAAGCGTTTATGCGAAGCACATCCCGCTACGAAAAGGAGAATGATGGCAAAAGAGATGATGTTAGTTTTGTTAATCATTATTCAAAAAAGGCACTTATCTGGCGTTTTTATTCAATTTTTGTGTCAAGTTGTTTAAATTTTTCCGGAATATTTTTGGAGGCTTTGGCTCCTAATTTTTTTATTGCTTCAGCTCTGCCCACCAGGTTACCTGTTCCTATCGTTAATTTTTTCATGGCTTCGGTATGTGCTTTTTCAAGGGTTTCAATGCCTCTGCCAATTTTTTCGAGGTCGGCAATAAAATTGACAAATTTATCATACAGGTTGCCGCTTTGTCTGGCAATTTCAAGCGCATTTTTGGTTTGATTTTCCTGTTGCCAGATAGAAGCTATGGTGCGTAAAGTAGCCAATAATGTTGTGGGGCTTACGACCACAATTTTTTTGTCCCATGCATAAGTAAAAATTTCAACATCGGCTTGCAGAGCGGTGCTAAAAGAGGATTCAATAGGCATAAACATAAGCACAAACTCGGGACTGATAATATCGGCTGCATTGTAATATTTTTTTTCGCTCAGGCCGTTAATGTGATTTTTAACCGACTGCAAATGTTCTTTCAGGTAATTACTTTTCAGCTTTTCATCATCTTCGTTGACAAATTTTTCGTATGCTGAGAGGGATACTTTGGCATCAATAACGATGCATTTTCTGTCCGGTAAAGAAATAAGCACATCGGGCTGAATGCGTCTGCCTTCGTCGTTTTTGGTGTTGTATTGTAAATCATACTCTTGCCCTTTAGTCAAGCCCGATCTTTCCAAAACACGCTCCAGTATGACTTCCCCCCAGTTGCCTTGTTTCTTACTATCGCCCTTGAGTGCTCTTGTCAGATTGTTAGCCTCCTGACTGATCCGCTTGTTCAATTCGTGCAAACTCTTCAGCTCTGTCTTTAAATCAACTTTATCCCGAAGCTCTTTATCGTAGGCCTCTTCTACCTTTTTTTCAAAACTACTTATTTTCTCTTTCAAAGGCGCAAGAATATCTTTGATGCTTTTGCTGTGCATATTGGTCATTTCGCGGCTGTTGTCTTTTACGACTTTAGCGGCAATAAGCTCAAATTCTTTGTTAAATTTTTCATGAAGTTCGTGCAGCTCCTTTTTATGTGTTTCCAGGTTTTCGGATAAACTTTTATTATTGGCTTCTAAAAATGCCTGGCGGTGTAGAAGTTTGTCGTTTTTGTCTTTTTCGCTTTCAAGTTTTTCTTCAGTTCTTTCCAATTCCTGCTTGATGGTGTTTTTTTGTTCGGTAGCCACTGCCAGGTCAATGTTTAGTTGTGATAAAGCAGCATCTTTTTGCTTTTCGAGCTCATTGATACGGTTCTGGAATTCTTTTTCAAGCGCTGCAGCTTTCTGTCGTTTATAAAAAAACGATAGTGTAAAACCCAAAAAAAGACCCACTAAAAGAGAGAGGAATAAAGTCATAAATTTATATTGTAATTATAGCATCAAAGGTACAAAAATTAAAATAATCTAAAGGTTTCATTTCAAAGCGATTTAGTAAAAAAAAAATAAATTTTACCGAAAAGTATTGACTTCGCCTATCCTAAGTATTATCTTTGTGAAAATTTCGAAAAAAATAAATTAGCACTTATAATATCTTATGAAGTTATCGGATTTTAGATTTCATCTGCCCGCAGAATTGATAGCACAGTATCCTTCGAAGAAGCGCGATGAATGCAAGTTGATGGTATTAGACAGGAAAACACAAACAATTGAACACAAGCTTTTTAAAGACATCATTGATTATTTCGACGACGGTGATGTTATGGTTGTTAATAACACTAAGATTTTTCCGGCACGTCTATATGGCACCAAGGAAAAAACAGGAGCCAGCATAGAAGTCTTTCTCTTAAGAGAGCTTAACCGGGATACCAAATTATGGGATGTTTTGGTTGACCCTGCCCGTAAAATTCGTATTGGCAACAAGCTTTACTTTGGCGAAAATGAAATGCTTGTAGCCGAAGTGATTGATAATACAACCTCGCGAGGGCGTACCTTGCGCTTTTTGTATGATGGCAGCTATGAAGAGTTTAAATCTATTGTTGACGCTCTCGGCGAAGTGCCTTTACCAAGATTGATACAGCGCCCGGTAGAAAGTGAAGATGCAGATCGTTATCAAACTGTTTTTGCCAGACACGAGGGGGGAGTAGCTACGCCCACTGCAGGGATGCACTTTAGTGTTGAGCTTGTAAAGTTGTTGAAAATAAAAGGTGTCCATTTCCCGGAAATAACACTTCATACCGGTTTGGGAAATTTCAGACCTATTGAAGTAGAGGATTTAAGCAAACACAAAACAGATTCCGAAAAAATCATAGTGGGCCCCGATACAGTTGAAGTTGTCAATGAGGCTATTGATAATAAAAAGAAGGTATGTGCCGTTGGTACCACTACCGCTAAAACTTTGGAGTCATGTGTTACCATCTCCGGCCATCTGAAAGAGTTCGACGGATGGACTAATAAATTCATCTTTCCACCTTATGAATATAAGGTTCCTGATGCCATGGTAACAAATTTTCACCTGCCACAATCCTCATTGATGATATTAACGGCAGCTTTTGCCGACCCCCATTTTTTGATTAAAGCTTATAAAGAAGCCGTTGAAAAAAAATACCAATTTTTCACTTATGGTGATGCCATGCTCATTCTTTAAATCATAGGATGTGGATACCCATATAATTATTACTGCCGGTGGATTTGGAAAGCGTTTTGGCAGCGTTATACCCAAGCAGTTTTTAGAAATCTGCGGCAAGCCCATTTTGGTTCACACCATGGAGGTATTCCACCGTACAATTCCTAATGCCGGTATAACTTTAGTTTTGCCTGAAATGGTCATGCATATTTGGGATGACATATGTGCCAGACACAAGCTTGAAATACCCCATAAAGTAGTAAGAGGCGGGACAACACGTTTCAACTCGGTAAAGAATGGACTGGACTCCATAGTAGAAGAGACGCTTATAGGTATTCATGATGGCGTAAGACCTCTTGTAAGCAGCGAAACAATAATAAGATGCTTTGAGGCCGCCGATGCACATGGTGCTGCTATTCCGGTAATGCCTGTTCATGAATCGCTGAGAATTATTGACAACAAAGAGGCTTCCCGGCCTGTTGACCGCAACTTATACCGCTTGGTGCAAACACCGCAGTGTTTTAAATATGATGTTATCAAAAGTGCGTATGACACAGATTACCAAGAAAGTTTTACTGATGATGCTACAATTGTGGAGGCTGCAGGCTACAAAATTAAACTTGTTGAAGGTAATATTGAAAATATTAAAATTACAACCCCTTCAGAATTACAGTTGGCAAAAGCATTGATTGATAATGGGACGCAGTAAATGCGTTGAACTAATAATTGCAATGTAACAGCAGCGCTACATTCTCGTTTTTAGTATCTGTAGTGTTCAGGTTTGTAGGGCCCGTTAACAGGCACTCCAATATAGTCGGCTTGCTCTTGAGATAGTTTGGTGAGTTTTACGCCAATTTTCTCAAGGTGCAATCTGGCGACTTCCTCATCAAGATGCTTAGGTAAGCAATAAACACCGAGTTCATAGTCCTTAGTCCAGAGTTCTATTTGAGCCAGCGTTTGGTTTGTGAAAGAGTTGCTCATAACAAAAGAGGGGTGACCTGTAGCACAGCCAAGATTTACGAGGCGGCCTTCGGCCAGCAGGAAAATCTCTTTGCCGTCAGCAAAAATATATTTATCAACCTGAGGTTTGATATTTACCTTGTGTATGCCGGGTGTGTCATCAAGTTTTTCAACTTGTATCTCATTATCAAAATGACCAATATTACACACGATGGCCTGGTCTTTCATCTGACTCATATGTTCAGCAGTGATAACATCTTTGTTACCTGTTGCTGTCACAAAAATCTGTCCTTCGGAAAGGGCGTCTTCCAGTGTTGTTACTTCAAAGCCTTCCATAGCAGCCTGAAGGGCACAGATAGGGTCTATTTCGGTAACAATGACTCTGGCACCATACGAACGCATAGACATGGCACAACCTTTGCCCACATCGCCATAGCCTAACACGACCACGACCTTACCTGCAATCATAACATCCGTTGCTCTTTTAATACCATCTGCCAGTGACTCACGACACCCATACAGGTTGTCGAATTTTGACTTGGTAACAGAATCGTTTACATTAATAGCAGGGAAAAGGAGTTCTCCTTTTTCCATCATTTGGTATAATCTATGAACACCCGTTGTTGTCTCCTCAGAAACGCCCCTTATTTCCTTAACCATATTGTGCCACTTATCGGGAGATTCTTTATGAGTTGACTTTAAAAGTTGCAGTACAACTTTTTCTTCGGTGTTTGAAGCTTGTGCATCAAAGAGTGCAGGGTTATTTTCTCCGTGATAGCCTTTGTGAACAAGTAAGGTTGCATCACCACCATCATCAACAATAATAGTAGGTCCTTTTCCATCCGGGAAACTTAGGGCTTTCATAGTGCACCACCAATATTCCTCCAGGGTTTCACCTTTCCACGCAAAGACAGGGATGCCTTTAGCTGCTATGGCAGCTGCTGCATGGTCTTGAGTTGAAAAAATATTACAACTGGCCCAGCGAACGTCAGCACCTAATTCCACTAATGTTTCAATGAGAACGGCCGTTTGAACTGTCATATGCAATGAGCCCATGATACGTGACCCCGCTAAAGGTTTTTCTTGTCCGTATTTTTCGCGGAGCGACATCAGACCGGGCATTTCTTTTTCGGCAATGTCAATTTCCTTACGACCATATTCGGCCAGATTAATATCTTTGATTTTGTAGTCGTTTGTTTGTGTTGCTGTTGTCATATGTATTTTATTTTTTTTCACCAATTATTCTGCAATTTCTGCTCCCACATGAATCATTTTGATAGCTGTAACAGCTGCTTCGACACCTTTATTACCATGCTTGCCGCCGGCTCTGTCGCGGGCTTGTTGCTGTGTGTCTGTGGTAAGCACGCCAAAAATGACAGGTCGTGCATAAGTAAGGTTCAGCTGCATGATACCTTCTGTAACGCCTTTGGCAACAAAATCAAAATGTCTTGTTTCACCTTGAATGATACACCCTAAACATATTACGGCATCTAATTCGTAGTGAGACATGAGCCATTGGGCGGCCAGTGGTAGCTCAAAACTACCCGGTACATGCTTGACCAGTATGTTTTCTTCTTTGCAGTTGTGTTGTTTTAAAGTATCTATGGCACCTTTAAGGAGTGCATTTGTAATTTCTTCGTTCCATTCCGAGACAACTATCCCTATCGACATATCCGAGGCATCCGGCACCTCAGAACTTATGTAATCCGACAGGTTTGTTTTTTTTTCATCCATCTGACAATATGTTTTTTATTTTTAAAGCCAAAAAAAGATAGGGCAAACATTTTCAGTTTGTTATTTTCCCATTTTAACCTTGAGTTTGGCTATGTGTTTATCAACCTCTCTACCTTCGTTGCTTTTCTGGTGGTTGTACTTAATATTTTCATACATTTCGAGGGCGCTTTTATAATCGCCCTTTTCTTCGTATGTCCATGCTGCTTTGAGGAAGAATATGGGGGATGTCAGGTCATTGGGGTGTCTGCTGGCAGCTCTTTCATAATGACGTGCAGCCCTCCGGAGGTCATTAAGTTCTAAATAAGCATCACCCATAGCGCCTATTGCCATAGTGCTTACCAGTTTGTCGCGTCCTTTGTATCTTTTAAGATTGCTTAACGCCTGCTCAAACTGACCTTGATTAAGATAAATAATGCCTTTGTAATAACGTGCCAGACGTGCTGTTCTGGTCCAGCGGTATTCACGTACGATGTCCACAAAACCCGGATTATTGCCGTCGCCATAAAGGGCTAAGTCAAGTGAATCTTGTTCAAAGTATCGTTCGGCAGCCCATATTTCCCTTTGGGCTTCAGCCTCTCTGCCGCCAATATAATAACGCTTTATCAGAAAGAAACCGACGATAACTATCACAATAATACTTACCACTGTAGTAAGCATTTTCTGATTTTTTTCTATGTATGCTTCTGCACGGGTTAATTTCTCTTCTACCGGTTCTACAGGCACTTCTTCTCTAACTTTCTTTTTTGCCATGGTTTTATTTTTTTTAAGAATGCAAAGATAATTTTTTTGATTTAATTTTTTTGATTTTTTTTGAAATAATTATTAGCGCTGAAACCGACAGGATAATGCAAAACAGTAGTTAAGCCCGATTCTGCTTTAGAGAAATAAAATAAGAAAACATCTAAAAACTTAGGATGTGCCGTTAAATGGTATTATAAAACCCTGAAAGAAAATTAGTTGGTAAACCTGTAGGCAAGGCCAACACCAATAACCTGGCTGTATTGTGTCCTTGGTCCGAATTTATCATGCACCCCATCATCGTTTGTGTCTATCCCTATTTTCATATCATCATCATAAATGATTCTGGAGGCAAGGGTCACGGTAATGTATTTGTTAATTTTCATTGAGATAAGCAATTCCCAGTTAATGTCTATATTTTGGGGGTTATCGAGGTAGTTGGAGAACAGGTCTAATCTAGTGGAAATATCAACATTTTCGAGAATATTACTTTTTTGATAAGCCAGTCTGATATAGCCCCCAAATTCGCTTCTTACTTTTTCGCCGCGTGTTATAATGTTGCCTGTAGCTTCATCGATAACGGCTTTTTCAACACCAAAAGCCCCTTTATCGGCAAGGGTTTGATTATTGACAATGGTTGTTTTAGAGGTGGCTGGAGCAATAAAAGCACTGAAATTATCTGTAGGTTTATAATCCATTCCCAGGCCTCCAATGATATAAGCGGGAGCTAAAAAATCGGAAACTTTAACACTGTCATTCGGATAATCGTATCCGGCATCAAATTGTGTTCGGAAATTTAGCAAAGCAGCATAGTACCATTTTTTAGATGCTCTTTTGCCAAACTTTGAGGTTAAGTCTATCCTGTCATCAGTTTTTTTCCATATTTTGTCATCCCCTTGTCTCAGTACACCGTAGCCAACATCAAAAGAGTTGTCCCAGCTGGCATTCTTTTTTTTGTAATGGGCAAAAATGCTGCCCATATTGGTCAATGCTAAAGAGTTCTGACCACCGGCAGCCCAATTCACAAAGGATGTTTGCGTAGCACTAACAGATAAGGTGACACCTGTTTTCCAACCTTGTAAAGTGTCCAGTGTTTTTTTACGTAAAGTCTCTTCGGGTTCTGTAATTTGGGCATACAAAAAATTAAAACTTAAAAGTAATAGCCATATTATGGTTAGTGTTTTTTTCATGGTGTTTTTAATTTAATTAATCAGTAAAGATTTTTTATTTTTTCATATGTACATCTACTTGAGGGAAAGGTATTTCAATGCCTTTTTCATTAAATGTACGGTAAACAATTTTGTTGATATCAAAAAAGACGCCCCAAAAATCGCCGGTTTTTGTCCAGACACGTGTTACAATATTTACTGATGAGTCTGCCATCTCTTTCAGCCCTATAAAAGGGGCAGGTTCGTTTAGAATGCGGTTGTCCCGGAGTAAAACATCTTTGATAATTTTTTCAGCTTCATCATAATTTGTGCCGTAAGCTACTCCAAAAACCCATTCCACGCGGCGCGTATCTTGTGTAGTAAAATTTACAACAGCGCCATTGGCTAAGCTGCCGTTAGGTATTACTATTTTTTTGTTATCAGGCGTTGTTAATATGGTGTTAAACATCTGAATCTCTTTAACAGTTCCCATAAAACTTTGTGCTTCTATAAAGTCGCCTATTTTATAGGGTTTAAAAACCAATATTATAACACCGCCGGCAAAATTGGAAAGGCTGCCTTGTAATGCCAAGCCAATGGCTAAACCGGCTGCACCTAGTATGGCTATGAATGAGGTTATTTGAATGCCAACCATACCCATGACAGTTAATATAACAAGGACCTTAATGGTTATATTTATGAAGCCTTTACCAAAGTTGAGCAAAGTAATATCAAGATCTTTTTTGCTCATTACTTTGAAGAAGATACGGCTTACACGCCCCGAAATCCAAAAACCCACAATAAGTACTATTAGGGCTGTCAGAATTTTGATGCCGTACACAGTTACTAATTCTAAAATAAACTGGTAGTTCATAAGCTATTGTTTTTATGATTTATAATGTGCAAAGGTAATAAATATTTAAAAGCGGTATTATGGCTCTATTTTTTTACACGTCCGGCAGCGTGAAAAGTTCTTGCCCAGTAGGCATCATCGAGTTTGCTTATGGTCACACCTCTGGAACTGGATACATGAACAAACTTATTGTCTTTTAGATATATGCCAACATGAGAAATTCTGTTGCCGGAGGTTTTAAAAAAAACCAAATCACCCTCGGTTAGTTGGTTTTTTCTTATGATTCGAACGTCATTAATCATCTGCTGCGATGTGCGGTTTAAATTATAGTTGTAAACCTTGCTGTAAACCATCAATACAAAAGCCGAGCAGTCGATACCGTTTTTGTCTCTTCCTGCAAGCTTGTGCGGTACGCCATACCATTGGCTTATGAGCATGTAAAGATGCAGGTTGTCTGAAGCTTCAATATTTATATTTAAAAGACTGCTAATAAAGTTGACCATTTCAATGTCATCAACAGGGGCTTTCATAGCTTCACTTTCAATAGTAGGGCTAACGGGCACATCTTTAGGCGGAGGTATTCTAGTGCGGCAGGAAACCGCAACTAAAAGAATAAAAATCAAGAGTTTTACGGCACAGGCACTTTTATTCATAATACGTATGCAAGAGGTTCGCTGTTTGATACAATGGCAATCATTGTCCTGTGTTATGCGCTTTTTTACGGCTAACTCAGGTCGTGGCTACTTTATTATTAACTGCCAAAATTAAAAAATATTAACATTGTTTGTTGTTTTTTATTTTAGGCTGTAATGAATAATATTAAAAAAACAAAAAATTACAAATAAAACATCAAACTTATAAGTTATTTTATATTTTTGTAGTATAAAGCAGAAATAAAGTTTTTATTGAAACCTTGTTTATTAACATGGGGAATTCATATCAGCTCATGCAATAAACTGAAATATAAAAAAAATGGCCCATCAATCAATCGACCTTAAAAAAGAACAGCAGTACTCGCTCAATATGCCAAAATATAAATACAGCTTAATTTCTAAGATGTTTTTTTTCGGCATGGATGTAATAGCCGGTAAAAAAGATGATCTTCCTAAAGCTAAACTATTGGAGATACTAGCAAGTATTCCATACAGGGTGTGGGAGATACGTCACTACATGAAACAAACCCGAAAATACAAGAATACTGATATTGTACAGATATCGGCAAATATCATAAACTGGGGTCGTCATGCGCAAGATAACGAGTACACGCATTTGCTGGTGATTCATGAAAAGATGAAAGAGGATGGAATAAAAGATAAGTGGTATTTAAGTTCATTTGCTACCTTCTTTTTTGTTGTTTTCTATGTTGTTACAGCAAGGCTCTTGGCTTTTTTTAGTCAGAAAAGAGCATTCTTGTTTAATGCTGAGTTTGAGAAGCATGCTGAGCAAGTATATGCCCGACTTGTAGAAGATAATCCGCAGTGGGAGAAGCAAAAGCTTACCAATCCTTTTGTAAAAACTTATGCCGATGTGGAAACATGGTCAGATGTTTTCAGGCGTATCAGTCTTGATGAGCGTGACCACATGAATCAAAGTTTTGAATTTGCCGGAAAACCTGAACAAGTTGTTAAATACCAGGGCATGCCTGAAAGCTATTATAAGAGGTGAAACAGCCTAGAGTAGTGATCTATTGGCAAGGATAGAGGTCACCTCTATGGGTTTACCTTTTCTCAAATATTGTCAGGTTTATGAATACTACTTTACAAAAAATACATTTGTACCAGTGCTTGTATTTTATCTTTGGAGAGGGGTTTGGTAATGTAATTATTGCAGCCTGCAAGCAGCATCTTTTCTCTGTTTCCGATAAGTGCATTGGCCGTTTGGGCTATGATTACCACCTCTTT
>PXBB01000003.1 GCA_003565735.1 Bacteroidales bacterium | reverse complement strand
CTCTGTTTTTGTTAATTTAATTCTATAACGTACCATTTGCAGTTTTTTCTGCAAATATAGTAATAATTTTTATATTACGTCATATTATGCCTAACATAACACTAGAAGTTTATCAATAGGTTCATCATCACAGTTGTGGTTTGATGTAAAAATGGAATGATATACAACCGGTGGTTTGTCGAAGTGTAATAAGATTTGTTGTGGTTTGATGTAAAAATGGAATGATATACAACTTTGCGCTTGAATCAACTCGCAACACACTTGTTGTGGTTTGATGTAAAAATGGAATGATATACAACCTGTTGAACATCTTTAATAGCGCTTCATCGGTTGTGGTTTGATGTAAAAATGGAATGATATACAACTAAATTGTATAAAGCCGGAGCCACTGTCAGTTGTGGTTTGATGTAAAAATGGAATGATATACAACCTGAAGAATGGAATAAGTTTTACAGCTTCAGTTGTGGTTTGATGTAAAAATGGAATGATATACAACAACAAACAAAAAAACATTATGGATATGTCACCAAAGGCAGCACATACTCAAACAGCTTATCAGCGGCATCTTGTTTGGATAATAGTTCCGTATCAATAACGATATCCGGTGTTTTGGGTGGTACATAGGGGCTGTCTATTCCCGTAAAATTCTTAATCAGTCCCTTACGTGCTTTGGCATACAAGCCTTTAGGGTCGCGGGTTTCGCAAATTTTTAAAGGGCAGTTGACATAAACTTCAACAAAATCGTCTGAGCCAATTATTGTTCTGGCGTTATCTCTTATGGTCTGATTAGGGCTGATAAAGCAGTTAATCACGATAATACCGCAATCAAGGAACTCTCTGTTAATTTTGGCGATATGGTCAATATGCTTTTTTCTGTCTTCTTCTGAAAATCCGAGTCCCCTGCTAAGGGTGGCCCTAACCAAATCGCCATCTAACACTTTGACCAGAAAGCCGGCCTTGTGTAATTTTATTTCTAATTGCTGAGCCAGTGTTGTTTTTCCCGAACCCGACAAGCCGGTAAGCCAAATGGCTTTAGCCTTTTGAGAAATCAGCGTTTCTTTTTGAGACCTCGACAGGAAAAAGGAATCCATATGCTAAATGTTTTTAGGTTCCAAAATATTGCCCTTGCTAAGGTCTGTTTAGGAACTTATTTTTTTGAAAAATTTTTCTTTATGTACTATGAAGCGTTCGTGGGTACCGTTACCAATTTCGCCATCTTCATCAAATGCTTTTAGGCTGAAAATGAGCTTACGGTCTTCCACAGCTGTCAGCGTGGTAAAGCAGCTCACTTTTTTACCTACCGGAGTAGCTTTAAGGTGCTTTACTTCAATACTGATGCCAACGGTTATATAGCCATCGGGCAGGTATTTTTGTACAGATTGCTGTGCGGTATTTTCCAAGTGCCCTATCATAGCCGGTGTGGCATAGACTTCTATAAGACCGGAGCCGTAGTGCGCAGCGGTATGGTGCATCGCTACTTCGATATCCATGTTGCCTTTTAAACCAATGGAGAGTTCTGTTTTCATCATATATCTTTTAAGGGAGATTCGTGTGGCAAATGTAATTTAATTTTTGGAAATATAACGAACTGCCGAAGCTTTGAAGCTCAACCAGACAGTACAATTATTTTTAATTTTCATATCATTAAAAGACTTAGGGCTGATTTTTGCCATAACCGGGATGCCAATATCAATAGTGACTTCGACATTGTTATATTTTTTTTGAATATGCTTTACGGTGCCGGAAAAATTGTTGGCAGCTGTCGAGTTAATTTTTTGAAGCGACAGTAACACATCGCTTGATCGAAATGCCACAAAGCCTTCTCCCGGCGGCTCATCAGTTATTATTTGAATTTTTAGTTCCGTATGGTGAGGCACGGCATATCGCGAAGCAGACCCATTGAGCGGATCATATAAAGTGGCTTTAAAAAAGTTATTGAACCCTGTAAGCATAGCCGTAAAACGTGATTCCGGGTTTTGAAATACATTTTCCGACAAGCCACTTTGCACAATACGCCCTTGCTGGATGACAGCTACATTATCCGATAAAGCTACTGCTTCTTCAAAATCGTGTGTAACGTGCCATATGGTTTGACCTTTTAAATTAATGGATTTCAAAAGCTTTTGAAGCTCTGTTTTCAACTCAATATCAAGAGAGGATAAAGGCTCATCCAGCAACAAAATATCGGGTTTTACAACAAGGGCTCTGGCCAGAGCCACTCTTTGAGCTTCTCCGCCCGAAAGCCGTCGGGGGCTTCTGGAAAGTAAGTGTTCGATATGCAAAAAGCGGCTTACTTCCTGAACTCTTTTCCGGTGTTCGCTTTTAGAAATTTTATGACACTTAAGACTAAAACTGATATTTTGGTACACACTTAAATGTGGAAATAGCGCCAAATCCTGATACACTAAAACAAAGTTGCGATCTTGTGTAGGTTTTTCAGTTATATTTTCCCCTTTAAAATAAATGTGTCCTGTATCAGGTTTCTTGAGCCCTGCTATAATTTCAAGGATGAGAGACTTCCCTGCGCCTGATTTTCCAAGTAAAACAAAATACGTCCCTTCTTTGATGGACAAGTTGATTTTTTCGAGCGAAAAAGTTTTAAATTTCTTACCAATATGATCAAGTTGCAACATAATTTTTTATCATTCAGATTTATTGGAACGGGAAACAACACGCATCATTATAAAAAAAGTAAGCGTAATACCCATAAAAAGGACAGCTGCGGGCGTAGCATATTTCAGTCCGAAGGCAGCAAATCTATCCCAGATAAGTACGGGCATTACCATAGGATGATAGGCCACAATAACAACCGCTCCAAATTCACTCATGCCGCGTGCCCACATCATGACGAAACCTGAGAGTATCCCTCGCCATGCTAGGGGCAAAGAGATGCTGAAAAACACACGAAAATGAGAAGCGCCCAGGTTAAACGCTGCTTTTTCCAATTTTTCGGGCACATTACTAAAAGCATCGATAGCCGCATTGAGTAAAAATGGGACACTCACGAAAGCCATAGCCAGTACGATGGCTATAGGCTGGCCGACAAAATTTATTCCTATAGCTGATGCAGCAGCACCAACAGAGCTGTCGCGCGATATAAAGCCTAAAATGGCAATACCGGCAGCGGAATGAGGTATAACGATGGGAACGTTAATGATACCAAGAATGATGTGTCGGAATGGAAACCTGTTTCTTGCTAATAAATAGGCCAAAGGGATGGCTCCCAAACCAAACAGTAAGGCCGCTACCATAGATGTCCACAATGTAAGACGGATGCTTGATGCTACCTTGGGGTCGTAAATGGTATCGCGCATCTGTGTCGCATCGACAGACAAAAACATGCCCGTAAGCGGTGCTATAATAAACATCAACACCAAGCCTCCTAAAAAAAGCATTATCCATTTAAAGACGGTGTTTTTCGTTAGCATGTTTTAAAGAATTTTACGACTGATGATTATCCAGTTGTTCGTAAATGGAATTTTGGCTGATAAATTCAGGTGCTATTTTTTTAAGGGTGCGAACGATCTCCATTGTAGAATTTTCGAAAGCTAAAGCCATAAGATTTTCGATATCCGTTTTGGTTTCTTCGGCAATGACGGCATTGTCTTTGGCAATCATTATTCGTGGGTGGTAGGTGGGCGCTGCATTTTCGGTCATACAGAGCAATTCTTCGTATAGCTTTTCGCCGGGTCGCAAACCCGTAAAAACGATTTGGATATCCTTACCAAGGGTCAGCCCTGAAAGTTTTATCATTTTTTTGGCCAGATCAACTATTTTTACTGAAACGCCCATATCAAAAAGAAATATTTCGCCGCCCTTACCCATGGCACCGGCTTCCAGTACCAGCTGACAAGCTTCCGGTATGGTCATAAAATAACGTGTTACTTCAGGGTGTGTTATGGTAAGGGGTTCTCCTTTTTCAATTTGCTTTTTAAATAAGGTGATAACCGAACCATTGGAGCCCAGAACATTTCCAAAACGTGTAGTAATAAACAATGTAGGGCCGGACGCATTAAGATAGCGCACATACATTTCGGCAATTCTTTTTGTGGCACCCATTACATTGGTTGGATTAACAGCCTTATCAGTAGATACCATAACAAACTTCTGCACCTGATATTGAACAGCTAAATCCGCCATAATCTTAGTCCCCATAATGTTGGTTTGAACAGCCTGGTCGGGGTTTCTTTCCATCAGAGGCACATGCTTATAAGCAGCTACATGATACACATAAGAAGGGTGGTATTTATCGTATAGCTCTTTCATTTTTGAGGCGTTGCGGATATCTCCTACTAAAAACGCTATATCACAATCAGGGTATTTCTGCGAAAGCTCCAGCTCTAAATAAAACAAATGGCTTTCGGCCTGGTCGAGCAAAATAAGTTTTTCGGATTTAAAACCAGCCAGTTGTCGTGCTATTTCGCTCCCGATAGAACCTGCCGCTCCTGTTACAAGAACCACTTTGCCGGAAATATCCTGACGGACTTTTATTTCATCCAGCTTGATAGGTTCACGTTCAAGCAAGTCATCAATATTAATTTTTTTGATTTGTTTAAAACTCAGCTCTCCGTTAATCCAATTGGTAACAGGTGGCACATTAAGCACTTTGGTATTGTATTTCAAACAGCTTTCAATGATTTCTCTTTTTCTATCGGGCATGATTTTCTGCACCGATAAAATAAGGTGCGCTATGCGATGGGTTTTTAAAATCTCATTTAAGTCATGACCGGCATAAATTTTAACATCTTCAATTTTTTTACCCACTTTTTTAGGGTCATCGTCAACAAAACCTAACACCCTATACTTCGACCCTGCATCGCGGTCGATGGATCTTTTAGCTATCACGCCGGCCTCACCGGCTCCAAAAATGACGACATCCTGTTTTTGACTGCTGGGGTTATTCATCTCTAAATAAGTTATCTTAACAACCACCCTGTACAAAACCAAAACAAAACTACAAGTGATAAAATCAATAATTATTATTGAAAAAGGAATGATATGAACCCCATCAAACCATATATAGGAAACCAAGTTAACAACAGAAAAAACAAGGCTCCCCAGAAAAACGGACAACATGACCCTCAAAGAATCCTTAGTGCCTGTATATCTTATAATTCCGGCAAAGGATTTTGTCAGTAAAAAAATAATGGCACGCACAGCTACCGCAATAGCGGAGACGTACAACATATTATTGTGAAAACGTTCGGGAACATCAAAATTGAACCTTAATTGAAAAGCAAGTAAAATTGAAAAAAATGAGATAAACAAGTCAAACACAAATATAAACCATTTGGGTTTCTGCTTGTTGAATAGTATATTGTAGAACATCTCAGGTTATTTTTCAATCTAAATCAAGGATATGTCCCATTTTATCCCTTTTGGTCTTCAGATACTTAAAATTATATTTATTAGGCTTTACGATAAGGGGGACCGTTTCAACGATTTCGAGGCCATAGGCAGCCAGGCCTACTTTTTTGGTGTAGTTGTTAGTAATAAGCCTTATTTTAGATGCCTCAAGGTCTCTCAGTATTTGCGCTCCTATACCGTAGTCTCTTTCATCGGGCTTAAACCCGAGCTCTATATTGGCTTCTACCGTATCGCGCCCGTTATCCTGCAAATGGTAGGCTTTTAATTTGTTAATGAGACCTATGCCTCTTCCTTCCTGATTCATATACAGGATGACTCCTTTGCCGTTATCTTCAACCATTTGCATGGCAGTATGTAGCTGAGAGCCGCAATCGCACTTGCAGGATCCAAATATATCGCCTGTAACACAGGAAGAGTGCACCCTTACTAATACCGATTCGTCCTTATCCCAGGAGCCTTTAACCAGTGCCAGATGTTCAATATTTGTTGTGATATGCCTGTAGGCAATCAGTTGAAAATCTCCCCATGCCGTAGGTAAGCTGACGCTAACCTGTCGTTCAATCAAAGATTCATTTTTTATTCTATAAGCAATTAAATCTTTAATAGAAATAAGCTTAAAATTGAACTTTTTAGCAATTTTGACAAGTTGAGGCAATCGTGCCATAGAACCGTCATCGTTCATTATTTCGACGAGCACACCCACAGGTTCGAGGCCTGCCAGCCTGGCGAGGTCTGTTGCGGCTTCGGTATGACCTGCTCTGCGAAGCACGCCACTATTCTTTGCTTTGAGTGGGAAAATATGACCGGGACGGCCAAGTTCTTCAGGTTTTGTATTGGGGTTTGCAAGGGCATTAAGCGTTTTTGCTCTGTCTGAAGCAGATATCCCGGTAGTACATCCCTGCCCTATAAGATCAACAGAAACAGTAAAGGAAGTTTCATGTGATGAAGTATTTTTTAGCACCATTAAGTCCAGATCCAACGCCTTACAGCGTTCTTCCGTCAGCGAAGCACAAATAAGCCCTCTACCATGCATGGCCATAAAGTTTACCGTTTCCGGTGTAATTTTTTCTGCAGCCATAATAAAATCACCCTCATTCTCGCGATCCTCATCGTCCACTACAATGACCATTTTTCCGTTCCTAATATCCTCTATTGCCTCTTCTATTGTGTTGAAAGTCGTTTCCATGCAATGTTTTGTCTATGGTTCAATTTTTTTGCAAAAATAGTCATTTTTTTCCGAACTCTGTGTATTATGATTTAAAATGTCCATTTCTTTTTTTTTGAGGTGCTTATGAAAACCTCGCAGGTCTTTTTTGTTTACATTTGTGAATAATGCGGGTGGAAATGCGCATCAAATATTTTATTAATTTTGTTCAAGGTTTTTATTCGATTTTTCACCGCTGATAAATCAATGGTTTACAGGTCGCATTTAGACAGTTGTAATTAAATCATTTTCTGAAATTATGAGTAAAAAGAAATGCAAATCCGAAAAACGCACAACAGGCGCTGATGCTCAGTACACATGCCGAAAATGCGGTCTGAAAGCTGCAAAAGAAAAACATTTATGCAAACCTTCAAAAACCAACAAAAAAAAGTGACATCTTGCATTTAATCATTTCAATTTCTAACTTTTAAAAACAAAAGCTATATGTTAGTAAACGGCACACATTACCGAACTATATGGATAAATCCTGAGGATACAACTGAGGTTTGCATAATTGATCAAACACAGTTACCGTTTTCTTTTAAAATTCTAAAAATAAGAACATACAAGCGTCTGGTTCAGGCTATTAAAGATATGGAAGTAAGGGGGGCCGGTTTAATAGGTGCTTCCGGGGCTTATGCTGTCTATTTAGCTATTTTGGAAGCAAGTGAGCAGGATGATCCGGATACTTTTTTAGATGAAGCGGTAAAACACATTATAACGGCACGTCCAACAGCCATTAATCTGTCCTGGGCTGTTGAGCGAATCCTTAAAGTAAGCAGCAATACCAGTGACTACAAGAAAAAAAGTGCCTTAGCCTTTAAGGAAGCAGCAACAATAGCAGACGAAGATGCTTCATACGGAGCGCAGATAGGATTGTCAGGGTTGCCACTAATAGAAGAAGCAAGCCGTGCAAAGGAAGGTCATGTTGTTAACATTTTAACCCACTGTAATGCCGGTTGGCTGGCTTTGGTCGATTACGGCACAGCATTGTCTCCCATATATGCGGCGCACCAAAAGGGCATAAAAGTCCATGTATGGGTTGATGAAACACGCCCCAGAAATCAGGGGGCGATGCTAACGGCCTGGGAACTACAATCGCAGGGCATACCGCATACCATCATAACAGATAACGCCGGCGGCTTACTCATGCAAAAAGGAATGGTAGATATGGTTATTGTGGGAAGCGATCGCACAACTTATACAGGCGACGTGTGCAACAAAATTGGCACCTACCTTAAAGCTCTTGCCGCCCAACACAACAACGTTCCTTTTTATGTAGCTGTTTACAGCTCTTCTTTCGACTGGCAAACCGCTGACGGTGTAAAAGACATCCCTATTGAACAACGCGATGGCAAAGAAGTCAGCCATATTAAAGGCATAAATACTAACAATGAGCTGGAAGAAATTTGCATTACTGCACCAAGCAGCCCTGTATCCAATTTTGCTTTCGACGTTACCCCTGCGCATCTGGTAACAGGCCTTATCACCGAAAGGGGTGTATGTAAAGCTGATGCTGAAAGCATAAAAGCTCTTTTCCCTGAAAAATTTCCCAAATAACAGATGCGTCATGTCTGCTGAAGGTATTATTAAATTTCATTACAAATGCACGAGCCCCTACCCCCTCGAGGTGGGGCGTAATCTTTTTAAAGAGATCAATATGGTGCGCAACAAACTGTACCGTATGGGATATATCGGGCAAGACAGTAACGGATTAGGCTATGGCAATATAAGTATGAGACACCCTTCGGGAAAAGGCTTCTATATTACAGCATCAGGCACCGGTACGCTAAAAATTTTAAAAAAACGTCATTACGTATGGGTAAATCAATGTGATCTTATCCATAACAGCTGTACCTATGCAGGCATGCTAAAACCTTCATCAGAAAGCTTAAGTCATTATGTTATTTACAAAGAACTTAAAGACATACGGTCAGTTATTCATATTCACAACCATGAATTATGGCATAAACTACAGGGGAGAATACCCGAAACCCCGCACCATATAAGCTACGGCAGTCTGGATATGGCAAATAAGATTGCTTCTTTGGTAGGCACGGCTAATGGTGATGATTTTAGAATAATTCTTTTGAAAGGGCATCCTGATGGTTTGATAAGTTTTGGCGAGAGCCCTGAGAAAGCTTTAGAGGAAATTTTAAAAACGCAAAAATCCTAAAAGTCTTGAAACATAACTCTCTTTTGTGTCCGCAGATAAATAAGGCTTTTTAAGGGTTATCAATTTCACATTTCAGACATTCAAAGCGGGGAATGTATGAGGCCCGGTCAGTAGATTTTTAACGGTACAATTTGGATTTTCTGGTGCATAATGCAGGTTTAATCAATATGGGCACATTAAAAACCCCGAGTTACAAAAAAATGAGGCATAAATTTGTCAAAAAAAACTACAGTATTTAAAAAAAAACTATTTTTGTGAAACCAATAACTCAAAGAAAATGAGTTTTTTTGTGCTTATTAATCAGCAAATAATCAACAAAATAAGAATCTTAATAAAACTTTAACCGACATGAAATTTATTGTAAATAGCAATGTGCTCCTCAAGCAGTTACAAGCCGTTGGTGGTGTAATAAGCACCAACAATACCCTTCCCATTTTGGATAATTTTCTTTTCGAACAGAAAGAAAATGTATTAACAATCACGGCAACTGATTTAGAAACAACCATGATTGCCAAAGTTGACCTGGACATGGCAGATGCTGACGGCAGCATTGCTGTCCCTGCCAAATTAATGTTAGATACACTCAAAACAATGTCTTCGCTGCCTATCACCTTTACGGCTGATCCGGAAAATCACAATATTGAAATATCTGCCGGCGAAGGCAACTACAAAATGTCCGGTTTTGATGCTGATGAATTTCCTTCTACTTCACAAATTGAAGACAGTTCTCAAATAAAAATTGACTCGGCTGTCCTTTTAAATGCTATCAGCAAAACAATCTTTGCTGCCGGCTACGATGAGCTACGTCCGGTAATGACAGGTGTATTTTTTAAACTGGATACCGATAATGTTACTTTCGTGGCTACCGATGCACACAAACTTGTTTGCTATAAAAGAACAGATATAACAGCACCGGAGCAGGTTGATTTTATCGTGCCCAGAAAACCTCTTAGCCAGCTTAAAAACAATTTGCCATCCGAAAGTATTGAAGTTACCGTGAGCTACAATCAAACCAACGCCGTTTTTTCTTTCGGAAATATCGTTCTATACTGCCGCCTTATTGAAGGAAAATACCCGAATTATCAGGCTGTTATTCCCGCTGAAAACCCTAATATTCTAACCGTTGACAGGTTGTTGTTTTTAAACACTATTAAACGTGTATCCATATTTTCAAGCCATTCAACTTTTCAGATTCGCGTGAAAATTGCCGGTCGTGAACTGACTGTTTCTGCGGAAGATATCGACTTTTCGAATGAAGCCAAAGAAAGGCTATCCTGCCAATACGATGGAGAGGACATTGAAATTGGTTTCAACTCAAAATTTCTTATTGAAATGCTGAGCAATTTAGAAACTGAAACCATCACGGTTGAAATGTCAACACCTAACAGAGCAGGCATTATCAGACCTGTTGAAGAGGACAATACCCACGAAGACATCCTTATGCTTGTAATGCCCGTAATGCTTAACAATTAATCCTGTTTGTCTTTAAAGCCCGATTAATCGTTATGCATCTCATATTTTCAAAAGATGCAAGTTCCTGATTTATGGCGTTTATAATTTTTTGGCTTATTATCTTTATTATTGTTTTCGATTTTTTGTCGGATCAGTTTCTGGCATATCTTAACAATACTTATCGCTCTAAGCCGCTACCCGAAATGGCTAAAGGCATCTATGATGCACTGGAATATGAACGTTCTCAAAACTACGAAAAAGATACCTCACGCTTTGGCTTTGTAAGTGCTCTTTTTTCTACGCTGTTGCTGTTGGTATTCATCTTTGCAGGTGGCTTCCCTTTTCTGGATAATTTTGTGAGAAGCTTTACCAATCATCCTGTCATAATGGCTCTTATGTTTTTTGGCATACTTGGTTTTGCGTCAAGCCTGATAGGTATTCCCTTTTCGTGGTACCGTACATTTGTTATTGAAGAACGTTATGGTTTCAACAAAACCACTTACAAAACCTTTTTAACAGACATCTTAAAATCATGGCTCTTGTCTTTGCTTATTGGCGTACCATTGCTCGCATTCGTCGTGTGGATTTTTGATGACGTTTCTGCGTATATGTGGCTGTGGGCCTGGCTGGGTATCAGCTTGTTTATGCTTGGCTTTAACTATTTGTACTCTACGCTGATTGTCCCGCTTTTCAACAAGCAAACTCCTTTAGAAGAAGGGCCACTAAAAGAATCTATCGAAGAATTTGCTCTTAAAACAGGTTTTAAACTTTCCGGCATCTTCGTTATTGATGGCTCTAAACGCTCCTCTAAAGCCAATGCGTATTTTGCAGGTTTCGGCTCTAAAAAAAGAATCGTTTTGTTTGATACACTTATTAATAAGCTCAACAACGATGAGATTGTTGCCGTTTTAGCTCACGAAATAGGACATTACAAAAAGAAGCATATCATAAAAAACATCATTTTATCTGTCATTTCGCTTGGGTTGATGCTTTTTCTGCTTTCAAGCTTTATCAGGTATCCGGCCTTTTCTTATGCTCTGGGCGTTCAGGAAGCCTCTTTTCATGTGGGTGCTGTCAGTTTTAGTATTATATACGGTTTTATATCATCGTTTTTTGGTATCTTTTTAAATAAGTATTCCAGATATAACGAGTATGAAGCTGATGCTTATGCCGTAAAACATACATCGAAAGCATCCCTCGAAACGGCCTTGGTAAAATTAGCCAGAGCCAACCTGAGTAATTTGCAACCACATCCATGGTATGTGTTTGTTTATTACTCGCACCCGCCATTGCTTAAAAGAATAGCACACATACGTTCCCTATAGCCCCTAAAATTTTTTCAAATAAAAAAGGCCGAAAGACATAAATGCTTCCGGCCTCAATAAATTTTTATGCTGGCTTATTTTACAGCTTCCATTTTACTTTTTGATACAGCGTATGGTTTTCCCGCTATTTTTGTGGTGTCCCATTCTGTCAAGATTTGGCAAGTGCGAATTTAAGAAGTAGCCAAAAGCACTTTCGCTGTCGCTTTCATCAGCAGACCAAAAGTATGTGCTTTCTCCCATACCTAGGAAGCTGCCCCCTTCTGTGCCTTGCCTGAAACCTGTGGGCAGACCATTAAATTCTGTAGCGTTGTTTAAAGAAAGGTCATTGCCAACAGCACCTTCATTGGTCGAAGCTTCCCATTCCGTTTGAGAGGCCAGCGCTTTAGCAATCTTATTGCCTGCCGTGGTGCCATCATAGTTGTAACCATTTTCAATCAGATAGAGCATCATATCTATCCATTCCTGGTCTGTAGGAACCTGCCACCCATCGGGGCATAATTTACCGGTACCTACCGCATGCCAGTTATACAAAGCACCATACTTAACACCATAAGAAGCCTCGTTATTGTCATACCAGCTATAAGCTCCATCCGGATGATCCACCCAGTTGGCCGGTGAACCGTCTATGGGCGTGCCGTCATTATAATTAATTACGCGAAGGTTTTCTGCCATCCATTCCCTGCCATCAATTTCTACAGTTTTATATACATTGCCATCAATATCCGTAACAGTTGGGCCTTCATATCCATTACCATTGCCGTTACCATTACCATTTGCCGGCGGATCTTTTGGGTCATCATCTTTGTCGCACGCATTAAGTGTAAACAAAACCAACCCTAAAAATAAGAAAGGGTAAATCAGAATCTTTTTTGTTGCTTTCATAGCTTTAAATTTTTTGGTTAATAAAATTACTTACAAATATATGAATATTTTATTTCTTAGAATAATTTTCCTGTACCATTTGGCATATTTCCCCATTTTTATTGATTAAATTTCACAACAACGCAAGCGTCTCAGCTTTATGATACTTAGATACAGCCATCGCATGGCACGACAAACAAAACAGACGCTTTATGTGTATAAAAACCTTAAGCGGATAAAAGACAGGAAATTTAACCCATAGACCCTATGGCACCTTCAACCGTTTCAAGTATTTCACAAGATTTGACAAGGTCTTTCATTTTATTATGGTCAGGGTAAAGTGGCCTGTCAATGTCAAGGAATTCCACATATTTTCTAATGATATTTTTAGCGGTTGTTACACCTGTTCCGGGTTTATGTTCTCTAAAATCCAGAGCCTGTGCTGCCCCCATAAACTCAATACCCAGCACACCAAAAGCATTATCCATGATCTGGTCGTTTTTCAATGCCGTGTTCATACCCATAGAAACAAAATCTTCCTGATCAGCAGCCGCCGGTATAGACTGAATAGAGGCCGGAGTTGATAATATCCTTTGTTCAACAATCTGCATATCAGCAGTATATTGGCTAAGCATCAAGCCCGAAAACATCCCTGCGCCCTTGGTAAGAAAAGCGGGCAGCCCAACACTCAATGCGGGATTCAGCAGCCTGTTCAAACGCCTTTCAGACAATACACATACCATCGTTATGGCTGCACCGGCCATGTCCATAGGCAAACATACAGGTGTGCCCTGAAAATTAGCACCTGTCAGTGTCAGGTTGTCTTCAGGTAAAAATATGGGATTGTCTCCTACACCATTAAGCTCTATTTCTACCTGCTTACGTGCATGCGCTAAAGCATCATGAGCAGCCCCAATAACCTGAGGTGTAGAACGCATAGAGTAAGCATCCTGCACTTTAATCTTAAGCTTGCCCGTCAGCAAATCGCTGCCTTCGATGCATTTTTTAATAGCTGAAGCACTCCTGATGGCACCACTGAAACCACGCAACTTGTGCAGCCGCACATCATAGGGCTTCATATTAGCCAATAATGCCTCTAGCGACATAGCTGCCGCTATTTCGGCCTGCTTTAAAAAACGATCCATATCATATAAATGTATGGCACTCATGGCTGTCAGTAAATTAGAACCATTGATAGCTGCAAGGCCATCACGCGCCTGCAAACCAGGCACTTCAATACCTGCTTTTTCAAAAGCTTCCTTGCCCGACATCATTTCACCGTTGTAATAAGCATGTCCCTCTCCCATCATTAACAATGCAATTTGCGACATAGGCGATAAGTCACCACAAGCACCTACCGAGCCTTTATTACATACATAAGGCGTTACACCTCTGTTAAGCATTTCTATCAGGGTTTGTGTTATCTCCGGCCGGCATCCCGAATTACCATGTGCGTGAACGTTTATCCTGCCCAACATGGCACCGCGTACATGCTCTATGGGACATGCCTCACCAATGCCTGCCGCATGGTTGTATATCAAATACTTCTGAAAATCCTTTACCTGCTGGTCATCAAGTACAATTTCCGAAAACTCTCCTATTCCCGTATTTACACCATACATTATTTCTTTGGCCTCTATCTTCTTTTCCAGCATGGCACGACATACTTTTATCCTTTCCAATGCTTCCGGTGCTAAGGATACAGGCTCACCATAACGAGCAACTTTGACAACGTCCTCGATTTTTAAATTTTTTCCGTTTAGTACAACTGTCATAATTTTTGTTTTTTGATTAATAATCCTATAAATATTTGAAGCATAAAGGTAATAATTTTTATAATCTTATTTATTCACAAAATTCTTTTAACCATTTCTTTTAGTTTTCCGTTTTCGTTTTGTGTTGGCTAAATAAAAAATTTTCTTGCTGAATATCAATATTATAAAAAAAATTTAACATTTTTTTTATTTATTTTATTTGGTACTTAAATACTTTTATGTATTTTTGCATTGTAATACCATTTTATTTAATTAAAAATGTCGAAAATATTTCATATATCAGAAGCAGCCTCTCTCGCCTTGCACAGCCTTACGTTAATAGCACAGGAAGGCAGGCAGCTAAGCACTCATGATATTGCCACGCAAACCGGTTTTTCGAAAAATCATTTATCAAAAGTACTTCAGATACTTGTGCGGAATGGTTATTTGCAATCGACACGCGGCCCCAAAGGTGGCTTTGTATTGTCGTTGCAACCTGAATATATTACGTTGCTTGAGATTTATGAACTTTTTGAGGGTAAACTGACACAACAGATTTGTTCTTTGCATGGCAATAGCGCATGTCCTTTTAATGAATGTCTGTTTGGCAAACTTAACAAAGATTTTTCTACAGCTTTTTACAAGCATATGAAACATAAAACTATTGAACAACTTATCAATAAAAAAACACATCATGAAAAGAACCATAATAAAAATTGACGAAGATTTATGCGATGGCTGCGGCCTCTGCGTATCGGGCTGCCACGAAGGCGCCCTGCAAATTATTGACGGTAAAGCGCGCCTGATAAGCGACTTGTTTTGCGACGGACTCGGCGCATGTATAGGCGACTGCCCCTTGGATGCTATCAGCCTGGAGGAGCGTGAAGCGGAACCATACGACGAAATTGCTGTAATGGAGCGCATGAGAGACAAAGGCGAAAAAACCATCATAGCGCACCTTAACCACCTTATTGATTTCAATGAAATAACATATGTGAAACAAGGCTTGAAATGGCTGGATGACAACAACATCAATATTGATAAATCGAAACTTAAACTTCATAAAATAAAAGATATGGATCATCACAAAAAAGAAGAAAAGACTTTTTCGGGCTGCCCGGGAAGTATGCAAAAAGATTTTAGGGCGGCGGTGCCATCGCAAACAGATACGGCATCAACGGCATCTCAGGTTTCTGAGCTTAAACAATGGCCTGTGCAACTGCATCTGGTAAATCCCGGTGCTTCCTTTTTTAAAAATGCGGATCTTTTGCTCGCCGCGGATTGCGTAGCCTTTGCTATGGGTAACTTCCACAGCGATTACCTAAAAAACAAGAGCCTGGCTATAGCTTGCCCTAAACTGGACTCTAACAAAGAAATATATATGGACAAGCTGGTGGCCATGATTGAAGAAGCTAAAATAAATACCATCACGGTTATGATTATGGAAGTACCATGCTGCAGCGGGCTGGCTCAACTTGCCAAAGCGGCAGCCGAAAAAGCTAAACGCAAAGTACCCGTAAAGCTTATTAATGTGGCTTTAGATGGTACCATTAAGAATGAAAATTGGATTTAAAAAATAAAGGCCATTTTAATATGGTGAATCTTCAGATTCATTAAACAATCAATTTATAAACTAAAAAAAGAAAAAAATTATGAGTATGTTTTGTTTTCAATGTCAAGAAACAGCTAAAGGAACAGGCTGTACAATTGCCGGTGTATGCGGCAAAAAGGAAAATGTTGCCAACATACAGGATGTTTTAATTTATGTGATTAAAGGTATTTCCGTGTATGCTGTTGAAGCACGTAAGCATGGAATAGAAAATGACGACGTTAACAAGTTTGTCTTTGAGGGTCTTTTTATGACAATCACTAATGCTAACTTCGACAGGAGTCGTTTTATAGAAAAAATTAAAGAGGGTTTGGAACTGCGCGAAAAACTGGCAGCACAGCTGTCAGACAAGGGCTTACAAATATCCGGCGCCGATTTACCGCATGCTGCTACATGGCGTCCGAACACGGTGGAAGAATACGATGAAATGGCTCCAAAAATCGGCGTACTAAGCACTGCCAACGAAGATGTAAGGTCTCTGAGAGAATTGATTACTTATGGTATCAAGGGTATAGCAGCATATGCCGAACATGCTTTCAATTTAGGGCAAACCGACAATAAATTGTTCGCTTTCATGCAAAAAGGATTGGCAGCAACCACAAACGACCATCTTACTGCCGACGAACTGGTGGCTTTGGTTATGGAGTGCGGCGAAAATGGTGTCAATGTGATGGCCTTGCTCGATAAAGCCAACACCTCAGCTTACGGTCACCCCGAAGTTACCAATGTCAATATCGGTGTGAAGAACAACCCGGGCATCCTTATCAGCGGTCATGACCTGAAAGATATGGAAGCATTACTCAAGCAAACCGAAGGTACAGGTGTTGATGTTTATACCCACAGCGAAATGCTGCCGGCGCATTATTACCCGGCTTTTAAAAAATATGCGCATTTTGTGGGTAATTATGGCAATGCCTGGTGGAAACAAAGGGAAGAGTTTGCCTCTTTCAACGGTCCTATACTTTTTACTACCAACTGCATAGTGCCGCCTCCGGCTAACGCTGAATACAAAGACCGCATCTACACGACAGGATCCTCCGGCCTTGAGGGTGCCAAACACATTACTGCCGACCATAATGGACACAAAGATTTCAGCGAAATAATCAATCACGCTAAAAAATGTGCGCCTCCCGTTGAAATAGAAAGTGGCGAGATAGTAGGTGGTTTTGCACACAATCAGGTTTTGGCTTTAGCCGATAAAGTGGTTGATGCCGTTAAATCGGGTGCCATTAAAAAATTCTTTGTCATGGCCGGTTGCGATGGCAGGATGAAATCCAGAGACTATTACACGGAATTTGCGGAAAAATTACCGGCGGATACTGTAATTTTGACAGCAGGTTGTGCCAAGTACCGTTACAACAAATTGCCTCTGGGCGATATTGGTGGCATTCCACGCGTCTTGGATGCAGGACAGTGTAACGACTCTTATTCTCTGGCAGTAATTGCCTTAAAACTTAAAGAGATCTTTGAACTCAACGACATCAACGAGCTTCCGATAGCTTACAATATTGCATGGTACGAACAAAAAGCCGTTATCGTGCTTTTGGCTCTTTTATATATGGGTGTAAAAAACATTCATCTCGGGCCAACGTTACCGGCATTCTTATCGCCGAATGTGGCAAGTATTTTGGTCGAAAAGTTTGGCATTACACCCGTCGGGACGGTAGATGAGG
>PXBB01000037.1 GCA_003565735.1 Bacteroidales bacterium | reverse complement strand
TACTAATATGAAAAGCAGCCCTGTCGGCAGATGCCAAAGGCTCATAAAGGAATGTCGCACCGTTGGTGCCTCTAACGGTTACCGTATTGGTTGCCGACACACCCGGTGCCGTTCCGTTAATAACTACCTGGTCGGTATAAGTTCCTGGTGACATTTGAAAGATAACAGGTCCAGAGGCACCAGCCACATTAAGTTCATCAAAAGCATCTTCGAGTGACGCAAAATCATCACCAGGCCCACCAACAGTATAATGACCTGCAAGTGGATCAATGAAATACAAAGTTACCTCTGCTGTGTCGTTATCATTAAATCCATCTGTGTTATTATTAGGGTTACTTGTCCATACTCTAATGGTATTGTATCCTTGCGGAAAATTATAACTACCGATAGTAAAAGGGCCATCAGTTTGAAACTGCGACAGGTTGCCTGTCCAGTAATGGAGCGTTTGAGGAGCACCGTTTACTTCCCAGTGTACTTCGGCAGATGTCAGGTTGTTATCACCCAAGGTTGAGATGGTCACATCAACATCATGCAATCCGGGCGCAACCGGAACTACCGGAGCATCGATTGAAGCTATACCTGCATCATGAGGTATATTCGGCACGGTATAACTGATACGGATGTTCGGACGATGCTTGTACTGTGCCGTAGTTGCACTTAAGGCAGTGGCATCCGTCTGAGGAGAACTTGAGATAGCACCTATAACATAATCTTCATAACCGTTTGTATATATCCAGTCGAATTTATCAGTGGAGTAAGGGCTTGAACCGTCAATTCCTGACAAAATAGCAATTTCCAGGTTATCTCCTGAATACATAAAAGGATTGTCAAGAACAATTTCATGCCATCCCGGAACAGCCGGTATTATATGATTGGTGGAGCTATAGACAAGCGTTTGAGATGTTTTGATATCACCAATGGCAGTTGATGTTGATAATGGCACTGTAGTGGTAGAGTTCGCCATATAGATTTCCATCTCTAAATTGCTGCTGGGATCGGTACCACCACCGGTGGCTTGTTCATACGCAATAGCAGTAATAATAGCACCATTGGGAATACCCGCTGTGTTCAACTCAGCTGCCGTAAATATCTTATTGGAAGCCGAGTATCTGTTTGTTGAGGTAGCGCTAAAACGGTATATAGGGCTGTAAAGTGTATATGTAGGCACCTCATTACCTGTTCCAATGACAACTTGAACTTGTGCTTCTACCTCTTTAAAGAAAAAAAGCAGGAAAAATGCACTTAAAACTGTTAGTAATTTCTTCATGTTTAAATAATTTTTAGTTAGTAATAAATAAATAGAAAATTAATAGTTAATTATTTTTTTTTGTTTATAAAAAACGAATGGCAAATGTACAATTTTTTTGTGTTTTACAAAAATTTTTTGATTTAAGATTAATGAGATGAGAGAAACCTTTCTGCTTCAATAGCGGCCATGCAGCCTGTCCCTGCGGCCGTTACAGCCTGCCTGAAAATATGGTCTTGCACATCGCCGGCGGCATATACACCCTCAACACTGGTTTTTGTTGTCCCAGGCTGTGTTACAATATAATCGTTGTCATCCAATGTTAATTGCCCTCTAAACATATCGGTATTGGGTTTATGACCAATTGCAACAAAAAAGCCACTGACTTCAATGCGTTTGGTTTCTTTAGTTTTCACATGTTCTACTATAACACCATTAACAGTGTCGTCGCCAACGACTTCTTTTGTAACATGATGCCATAAGACTTCAATATTAGGCGTGTCAAAAACTTTTTTTTGCATGGCCTTAGAAGCCCTCAGTTCATCACGACGCACAATCATAGTAACCTTATTGCACATTTTGGCAAGGTATGTAGCTTCTTCGGCAGCGGTATCACCACCTCCAACTATGGCCACATCTTTACCCTTGTAAAAAAAGCCATCACAGGTAGCACAACCCGACACGCCCGCACCTTTGAATTTTGTTTCTGATTCTATGCCTAACCATTTGGCAGTAGCTCCCGTAGCAATTATTACAGTATCGGCTAAAATTTGATGATTATCGTCAGCAGTGACCTTAAAAGGTCTTTTAGAAAAATCAACTGCGGTAATCATACCCCACCTGACATCGGTTTCAAAACGCTCTGCTTGTTTTTTTAAATCTTCCATCATTTGAGGTCCATTGACGCCATCAGGATACCCTGGAAAATTATCTACTTCTGTTGTGATGGTCAGCTGCCCACCCGGCTGCATACCCTGATATAAAACCGGCTTAAGATCAGCTCTGGCTGTATAAATAGCTGCCGTGTATCCGGCAGGCCCCGACCCTATAATTAAACACTTAACTTTTTCTATTTCTTTTTCAGACATTTTTACGTTTTTTTTATTTAATTAAATTGCAAATGGGTTGCAAATTTAATATTTTTAATATGCCTAATAAGTCAGAATTTCGTTAAATATTCTAAAGACTTGTGGAATAAAACCTCAACAACCTGAAATCAAGACTAATAAACCTGGTAAAAAAAATTCTATTTTAACTAATAATATTTGGTAGATTATTACAATTACAACATCATAAACAAAGAGAAGACACTGCCCCCAATTCTTTGTAAAAGGCTCACTTCTCTGAAAACAGGTTTTTTTTCTTGATCAATTGTTAAAGCAAGTAAACGTGTGTACAAGACAACATCTGCGAGTCCCTCAAAGTTGATGGTTTCATAAATATCGTCAGCAGTGTGATATTCCGGATGCAGGCCGGTGGAAAAAAAGAGGTAAGGTATATAGTTTTCGTAAAATGGTGCATGGTCGGAAAAAGACATGGCATAACCAATTTTTCTTAATCTGGGTTTGTGTGGATTATGCTGTCTGAGTATTCTGCGCCATTGAGGTGATGTACCGGTTCCATATACTATAAGTTTATCTTTATAAGCTCCGAAGCGTCCCACCATATCAAAATTAATCATGGCAACGACATTAAAGCTTTCTGTTAAAGATTCAGACGTAAAATGTTTTGATCCCAACAAGCCTTTTTCTTCAGCACCAAAAGCTACAAACAAATAATTATAACGCAGGGTGTCAATAGAAGTCAAAAAGCGGGCTAATTCAAGCATAGCAGCAACACCACTGGCGTTATCATCAGCTCCGTTAAAAATAAGCATTTCTGAGTGATCGTTTTTTACAGACCACCCCGTGCCTATATGATCGTAGTGTGCACCCACAACAATAGTTTTAGGGGCTCCATTATCCATAAACCCATAGACATTATGATAAGGCTTTCTGTGGTTTTCCAAATAAAAAGGGTGCACATAGTGGAAGCCTACCGGAATTAATGATGCTTCTATAAAAGCTGATGCTATATAGTTTGCAGCTATTTTTTCATGCTTAGTACCTGCTTCACGCCCCATCAAGCTGTCATGCGACAGTACACGTACATCACGATCCAACCTTTCTTTTACAGCTTCCCGCGAAAAATCAAATACGGTTTGCCCTTGGAGATAACCGAATACTAATAATAAATAAAAGCAAACAGCAATTTTTAAACAGACTTTAGGAATTGGTTTCATATTTAAAACTTTTAATCATTTATATGGCGTTATACTGAATACTTAATTCTTTTACAGAAATAGGCTTACAAAGTTACATTTTAAAAAAAAACATGATCTCGACATTCATGTATCAATATTTATTATACTGCAACCACATTTTTGCAATTCTTCAAAAAATCCAGGGTAAGATTTAGTAATTGCGCCGGCATTCTCAATAGTAATTTCAGGTATAGCGGGTGAAAGAGATGCCAAAGCCATCGCTATTCGGTGATCATTATGGGAATGCCAAACGTTTCTTTGCGGCACCAAAAGATTTTCAGGATTTATATGCAATATATCCCCTGAGGCATGGTACTCAGTTTTAACACCGTAATAATGAAGGATATTACACACAATTTTCAACCTGTCAGATTCTTTATGTTTCAGGTTCCTCAGCCCACGAAATACGGCTTTTACTCTGAGAAAAGCACATGTTAATACCACTGAGGGAAATATATCCGGGTTATCAATAAAATCAAATTCCAGACTTCGATTGCTTATGGGTGTTTTCGAAAGGACCGCCCCATTTTTGGTGAATGAAGAAACAACACCCAGTTTTTTAAAAATATGATGCAACACACTGTCTCCTTGCAAGCTAAGTCTGTTTAAATTTTTAAGCGTAAGGTCAGTTTGTTTACTCAAAGCAGCTAACTGGTACCAAAAAGCAGCCGACGACCAATCAGCGGATGGTTTTAATAAAGCAGGTTTGTATGCCTGCGGCTTAATTTCAATAACATGCTGACGTCTAAAGTAGGTAATACCACATTTTTTGAGCATGGCTAAAGTCATTTCGATGTAAGGCTTTGAGACTATGGTCCCTTCCATAGACAATTTCAAACCTCGAGGCAGTGTAGGCGCTACCATTAATAAAGCAGATACAAACTGACTACTGACATCAGCTGCTATACGGGCCTCAGCTTCCAAATAAGCAGGAGGTTTCACAAGAACCGGCAGAAAGCCATGCTGTCCCTTAAAGATTATTTGAGTACCCATTCTGGTCAACGTATCGGTCAGGTCCTTCATCGGACGTAAAGTCAAACGTTCATTCCCTTTAATCAGAAAGTTTGAGTTTGCACTTAGTGCTACATAAGCCAGCAGAAAACGGGCAACAGTACCGGCGTCCTCACAATCCAGAGAAACGATTTCCCGAGTATGCTTCTGATCTGTAATTTTCTGCAAAAGCTTTCTCAATAAAATGGTATCATGGGCGTCAGACAAGCTTGTTGTACGCACCACGCCATTGCTAAGCATATTAAGCATCAGAATACGGTTGCTTTCACTTTTTGACAAAGGCAAATCAACACTGCCTGTTAAAATGCTGCTCTTGTTGCTGTTATGGGTGATTTTAATAGGGCTCATGACTCCTTGTAAATGCTGTTATAAAAATCCAATGCTTCAAAAATATTTTCAGCCGTGACTTCACAGTCAACAAAAATTTCTCCGGGCTTTTCCATGAGCACCATCAGCACACGATTCCCCTGGTTTTTTTTATCTTGTTTTACATGTTCAAAAACCGACGCATATAAAGACCTATCTATGGGATAATAGTCATAGTGGTTGATAATGTACTTTGATATTTCCTTTAGATAAGCCACCGTTAGCCCTTTGAACTTTTGAGAAATATGTAGCATACATAACATGCCAATAGCAACAGCATGGCCGTGTTTCAGAGTGTTTTTAACTGAGCCGGTACTGAGCATTTCAATAGCATGACCAATGGAGTGCCCTAAATTTAGTTTTTTTCTTTCATTCTTTTCGAAGGGGTCGGCTGCAACCACTTCGTTTTTGATATTTATGCTGTCGAAAATACATTTATCAAGTTTTTCAAAACCATGCTCGCAGAATTTTTTCCAACTATCCTCTCCGCCAATAAGGGCATGTTTTATCATTTCAGCATAACCGGATTTCATTTCAGAATCAGCCACAGTTTTTAAAAATTTTTCATAAACAAACACAGCTTTAGGGGCGTAAAAATAACCTATCAAGTTTTTGAAACCACCGAAGTTTACAGCTGCCTTAGCTCCTACCGACGCATCAGTCATAGCCAATAGTGTGGTGGGAATATTAACGTAAGAAATACCACGCTTAAAAGTTGCTGCACAAAAAGCACCTATATCACACAAAACCCCACCCCCTAAATTTATCAGCAAGCTTTCCCGGTCAGCTTGATTATCAGTCAAAAAAGACCATACCTGCCGACACGTATCCAGTGTTTTAAAAGATTCCCCTGCCGGTATCTCGATAAGTTTATAGGCTGTTGTGCTTAAAATACTTTCTTGCAATAATATGGGCAAGCAATACTTTTCTGTGTGTGTATCCACCAAAACAAAAACATCAGAGCTTTCATTTTCCTTGGATTTTAAAATAGCATTAAAAGGCTCCCAGCGGCTATTAAAGTAAATGTTATAAAACTTTGTTTGAATAAGTGACATGATACATTACATTCGTGAAAGACAAAATATAAAATTAAAATATTATGCTATTTTTGCAAAATTAATTTTAATCGTCAAAATAAGACAAAAAAAACACACTTATGAAAAAAGCATTTACGGTTATCAGAACGTTTTTATCAAGAGTATTGTCCAAGTCTTTAGATTATGTAGAAGTCATAGGAAATAAACTGCCACATCCAGCCACATTGTTTGGTTTGCTGGCTATTTTGGTTATCCTGTTATCGTGGCTAGCCTCTTTAATTAATGTTAGTGCTGTACACCCTGACCCTGAGGAAGGTGTAGTCGTTGTCAACAATCTACTGAGTGGTTCCGGCATCAGGTGGATGTACGAAAACATATTACACAACTTTTTGGCATTCCCCCCATTAGGCTATGTACTTGTTGTGATGGTGGGTATAGGTTTGGCAGAGGGTACAGGACTTTTTGCGTCCATGATAAAATCCCTTGTTTTAAGTTCGCCCCCTCGTCTTATTACGGCAGCTGTTGTTTTGGCAGGTATTGTAAGTGGTGTAGCCGTTGAAGCCGGCTATGTCATTCTCATTCCATTAGGTGCTATGATATTTCATGCTTTAGGCCGTCACCCCATGGCGGGTTTAGCTGCTGCTTTTTGTGGTGTCAGTGGCGGGTTTGGCGCAAACTTTATCATCGGCTCTGCCGACCCTATGCTTGCAGGTATTTCTACAACAGCCGCCCAAATAGTAGATCCTGAATTGATTGTTAACCCTGTTGTCAATTACTACTTTATGATTGCCTCTAGTTTTGTGGTGCTTTTTGTAGGTACATGGGTTACCGAAAAAATTGTTGAACCTCGTTTGGGTAAATACGATGGCAACGTTGAAAAGCTAACCATAGAGGAACTAAGCCCGGCAGAGAAAAAAGGTTTAAGATGGGCCGGAATTAGCCTGGTTTTGTTTTTTATTCTCTTGGCTTTAACAGTTGTACCTGAGAATGGTATCTTCCGCAACGAAGACGGCGAAGTGCTCAATTCTCCATTCTTTAACGGCATTATATTTGGCATCTTGCTCATGTTTTTTATCCCTGCTTTGGTTTACGGCATAATAGTCGGCACAATTAAAAACGACAAAGACATGATTAAGCACATATCCAAGTCTATGTCAACGATGGGTGCTTATATTGTACTGGTCTTTTTTGCTGCACAATTTATATTTTTCTTTAACGAGAGTAACCTGGGCTTAATTGTTGCTATAAAAGGTGCTTCGGGACTTGAGCGTATTGGTTTTACCGGCCCCATGCTTATCGTGTCCTTTGTTTTGCTTTCTGGTTTTATCAACATGTTTATGGGTAGTGCTTCAGCCAAATGGGCTATCATGGCTCCTGTTTTTATTCCTATGTTTATGTATTTAGACAATGCTTATCACCCCGGCTTGACGCAAGCAGCCTTTAGAATTGGAGACTCTATCACCAATCTCATAACACCCATGATGAGCTACTTTGCACTAATTGTTACCTTTGCACAAAAGTATAACGAAAAGTATGGTATTGGCACTATTATATCTACTATGTTACCCTACAGCATTATGTTAACAATCTTTTGGATAGGACTTCTTTTTGCATGGATGCTTTTAGGCATTCCTGTAGGCCCCGAAGGCCCTTTATTTTATACGCCCAGCTAATAACAATTTGTTAATAGCCATTTTGTAATAGGGTTAAAAACTTAAACGTAATGGTGCATTATCTTGTTTATATACTTTTTCGGATAGCTGTATTTTTAATATCTATAATACCATTCAGGCTTCTTTATGTATTTTCTGACCTGATGGCACTTTTTTTAAAAAAAATTCTGCGTTACAGATATACTGTTATCTATAAAAACTTAAAAGCCTGTTTTCCTGAAAAGTCTGACACGGAGATTAGAAAAATCATTAGCAATTTTTACAAAAACCTTTCAGATATTATTCTTGAATCTGTTAAAGGTTTTACAATGACAGAACAACAGCTCCACTCAAGGTATCAGTTTAAAGATAAATCGCTTATTGACAAGTATTTCGATGCAGACCGACGTGTAGTTTGTGTTACAGGTCATTTCTGCAACTGGGAATGGGGCGTTCTTATACTGGGGCGCCAATTAAAACATCAAACTTCCGGTGTTTATAAGCCTGTTGTAAACAAGTACATTGATGCTTATATAAAAAAGAAAAGAAACAAATTAGGGATGGGCTTACTGCCTATGGATAGTGCTTTAAAAAAGATGCGTGGCCAGTTCGACAAAACACCCCTTTTTTTTCTTATTGCTGACCAATCACCATCAAGCATCAGGAAAGCTGTATGGGTGGATTTTTTCGGCATGAAAACCGCTTGTCCTCCCGGACCTGAACTAACAACCAGGCTTTTAGATACGCCTGTTTTTTTTGTGTTACCTCAACGCACCAAAAGAGGTTATTACGAGGTTGAAGCTGTCCTAGTTTGCGAAAAACCGTCTGAACATCCTAAAGGTGCTATAATGCAACAGTTTATGTCCTTACTCGAAAATCGCATCCGCTCAAATCCCTCACATTGGCTATGGTCTCACCGTAGATGGAAACACAAATACGAAACAACAGAAAAAATTAAAAATGGGATATTTTAAATACAGATAACTTTCTAAAAGAACTAATACACAGGGACAACTCCTTGATACTAAAACTATTCAAAAACATAAGCTGAAGAAAACTTCCTCAATTTATATAAATTGTGTAATATTGCAAAAGTTTTATTAAACAGTAAAAAAGCTAATTCACAATTATTATTAATGGCACAAATAAGCGCAAAGAGTGATACAGCTAAATTAAACTTTATAACAAACGGTTGATTATCATGTTTTTAGCGTTTTTAGATGTGCTATCATTAAGAAATAGACAAATTTTAACATAAAAAAAACAATAATGACTTTATACATAACAGCAAGTATAGCCATTCTTATTCTCATTTGGTTGGGCATATCCTATAATAATTTTATACGTTTACTCAATCAGGTTGACAATGCCTGGGCGCAAATTGATGTACAGCTCAAAAGACGTTACGATCTTATTCCTAACCTTATTGAAACAGTAAAAACATACATGGAATATGAATCTGAAGTGCTCCAAAAAATAACACAATTGAGGGCGCAAGCTATGACTGCCAAAACTATTGAAGAGAAAAGCACATACGAAAACATGCTTAGTGGTGCATTGGGGCGTTTCAGGGTAGCCGTAGAAAATTACCCTGACTTAAAAGCTAACAGCAACTTTTTAGCACTACAGGAAGAATTGACATCAACAGAAAATAAAATTGCATTTGCTCGTCAGAACTATAACGATCAAGCTATGCGTTACAATAACAAAGTAAAAATGTTCCCTTCAAATTTGGCAGCCAATATTTTTGGATATCAGGTCAGAGCTTTTTTCGAAATTGAAGATAGCGAACGCAAAGCACCAAACGTAAAAAATAATTTTAAATAAAGTAAAAATATTATGTGGGAAGTAGCACGCAAAAACAGACGTAAATCCCTGACTTTGCTTATACTTATGGGCATTGTGCTCATAGGACTGGGCTTTTTAATAGGTACGGCATTTGATGCTTATCAAGGAGGCTTCTTTGGTATAATCATAGCCATGATTTTGTATTTTATCCTTTTAGGTGTTGCTTTTTCGCAGGGTGCATCCATCATGTTGAAAATGGCTAATGCACGAGAGGTCAAGAAGAGCGATTATCCTCAATTGTATAATATTGTAGAAGAAATGCAGCTGGCTTCTGGCATGGCTCAAATGCCTAAAGTGTACGTTATAGATGACCCTACCCCTAATGCCTTTGCTGCCGGCATGACACCGGAAAAAAGCATGGTGGCTGTTACTACAGGCCTATTGAAAATGATGAACAGGGATGAGCTGCAAGGTGTTATTGCTCATGAAATATCTCACATTATTAACAGAGACATTCGCTATATGACCATTGCAACAATAATGGTTGCCTCGGTAGCCATATTATCGCAGTTTTTTTTACGTTCCATGTTTTACAGCCGGGGAAGAAGCCGTGGCAGTAGTGGCGGCGGTAGAGGTCAAATTATTATGCTTATAGTAGCTGTTGTAATGGCTATTTTAGCACCCATTCTAATACGTTTGTTGTACTTTGCTTTATCGCGTAAAAGAGAGTATTTGGCCGATGCTTCAGCAGCGCGCCTTACACGTTACCCTGAAGGGCTGGCATCGGCACTTGAAAAAATTGGGAATTCTACCAACAGCTTAAAAAGTGCTGACAAAGCAATGGCCCCTATGTATATAGCCAACCCGCTCAAACCTAAAGGCCAGAAATTAAGAAATTTGAGCAGCACCCACCCACCTTTGCTAAACAGAATTAAAATTCTAAGAGCCATGGGTGGTACACATTCATACAATGACTATCATCAAGCATACAGGGAAGTAAACAACAGCCATGCCTCTGTAATACCAAGAAATGCTTTAAAAAAATAATCTCATTTTTTCAAATATCACTATTAAAAAGTTTACCTTGCCAGGTATCCTTTTCCTGCATTTTTTTTTCAATTAGTTGTAATATTCGGTCGTTGCGTATGCCTGCCCATGATTCGCGATTTTTCAACGAAAGTTGGGTGTGGTAACGAGGAGGTGCTTCACCGGCCAGCCTGTCAATAAGAATTTTTGGCGGTAGCCTTTCAAGGAAAGACACAATAAGTGCTATATAATCTACGAGGGTAAAATTCGCAAAAAGAGAGGGTTGTTCACGATAAAGCCTCTCCATTAGCGTGCCTTTAATAATTTGAAGCTGATGTATTTTAAGACTTTGGAAAGGCAGTTTGGCCAATTTGGGAACTTGTTGCAATATCATTAGGGGTGTTTCACCCGGTAAGCCAAAAATAAGGTGAATACCGGTATGAATATTTTTTTCGGCGGTCATATGCAAAGCCTCAACAACCTGATTAAAATTATGCCCCCTGTTGATTTTTTTTAGCGTTTCATCATAACAGCTTTCTACACCAAATTCAATAAATAGTAGTTTGGAAGCCGTTACTTTTAAAATACTATCCAGAAGCTCCGGACTTACACAGTCGGGGCGTGTACCAATGACAATACCCACAACACCCGGAAAACGTAAGGCCTCGGCATATTTCTCAATAAGTTGTTCGGTTGATGCATAGGTATTGGTATAAGCCTGGAAGTAAGCCAGATATTGAGTAACTTTTTTATAACGCCTCGTCAAAAAAACAGTACCCTCGCTAAGCTGTTGTGTAATGCTCTTTTCCGGCATACAGTAAGATGGGTTAAAAGCTTTATTATCACAATAATAACAACCATCTGTACCTATAGTACCGTCGCGGTTTGGACAACTAAATCCTGCATCAATAGCTACTTTTTGTAAACGTTGGCCATAATGACGCACACTGTAGTTGGAAAAAGCATTAAACCTTCTAGTATGACCCCAGCTGTACATGAGCTCTAAATAATGAATCCTTGTTTTTACAAAATATGAAACTGTTTATAATCTTCGCGCATGTACACTTTGCCATCATTGCGGTTGTAATCATAAAAGACACCTGTGGGAGATGTATAAGGCGAATTTTCTTGCACATAAAGGTTTAGAATGTGATTAAAAATATACGTGCTGTTTTTTTTACCTGCAAAACGTATCAATTGCCAAAGGTCTTTCTCTTTCATATCATGCCTGTAATAACGGTATTTTACCTCACGTGTTTGTCTGTCAGTAAAAAATGTTCCATCAATTTCGTCACTTATGAAAAAATTACTGAAAAGCAACTGAGCAGGATGTTCAGAATTTATTTCCGAAAACTCAATCCAAGTGTTGAAGTTGACAGCATTGAGTAAAAACTCCTGCACATAAATGACGGTATCCCACGCACTGCGTTCAAACTCTTCGCGTAGAGGTTTATAATATTCTTCTATCTCTATTTGCTCAATATTGAAAACATAAGCCGGACTGCTGAGTGTAAAAAAAGTATCGACATCCTCAGCCGTATAAACATTGATATTGTAGGCTTTAAGCTCTTGCATGAGGGCGCCGTAAAAAACTTTGTAAGCCTCATCAAGGTCAATAAGTTTTAGAAATTCAGATTGTGCAATGCTGTATGCATCCTTAGCTGCAACTGATGCAAAGGTATCCGGATTAGCTATTTCAGCTTTAAGATTGGTTTTTAAAAAAACATCAGGCATAAGCACCAGAACAGAAATTTCTTTACTGGTATTAATAAATGAGTGTGCCAGGCGTCTTTCAACATAGCATGATTGCCAAAGAAAACCTATCAACAATAAGCACATAAAAACCACTCTGCGATGCCTGTTCAAAGAGCTTTTAATAGGCGAAGCTTTTATGGCTTTATTGTACATAGCATCCATAATTTTAATTAAAAAAATGTTTTGCAAACTTTTGACCATAAACGTAAGCATCCTCAAGCACATTTTTGTGAGGTGTAAACTTAAACAGAAACATTTCATCAAAAAGTTTGAGTTTAAGACTTTTAAGATTGGCTTTTATAATATGAGGCGCTTCGCCACTCCAGCCATAGGATCCAAAAGCTGCAGCCGGCTTATTTCTGTCTCTTATAGGATTTATAAGCGCAAAAATTTTATAAACTGGAAGCAGGGTGTTTTGGTTTATGGTAGGAGAGCCAATAATATAAGCTTTACTTTTGCTAATACGTTCATCTAAATCTCCTAAAGGCATGCATTCAATATTGCTGACTTCAACATCCACATCGGCAACAGACTTTATGCCTTCAGCAATTTTGTGGGCTACCTGACCGGTTTTCTCATATGCCGACACATAGGGTATAAATACGATATCTTTTTCAGGCATACTGAGAGCCTCTCTGGCATATTGGTCTGACAACTCAACATAACGTTGCCAATGACGCCGGAGTATGGGACCATGGCCGGTGCAAATAGCTTCTATCTCCAAGCCTTTGATTTTTTCAATAGCTTTAAGCATAAACTTGCTATAAGGTTTCAAAATCACATCAAAGTAGTATTTAAATGCATCGTCGTAATTAGGTACCATGTCATCAAACATAGCAGCATCGCAATAATGTGCACCAAAAGCATCACAAGTAAATAGAAGCTTGTCTTCCAACAGATAGGTAAACATGCTGTCGGGCCAATGTAAATTAGGTGCGCTGATAAAACGCAACTGCTTGTTACCTAAATCAAGTGTATCGCCATCTTTTACAATAAGATATGGAAAATCAAAACCAAGCAGATCTTTTAAATACCTAACAGCATTGCCTGTTGCAACAACTTGTGCATGGGGTGCCACTTTTAATAAATGCTTTAAATTTCCCGAATGATCAGGCTCTGTATGATTTACGATGATATATTCAATTTCATCCAAGCTGCATACCTGCTCGATTTTTCTTTGATATACATCCCAAAACTTCTCTTTACTTGTTTCAACAATAGCCTTTTTATCAGCATTTATAAAATAGGAATTATATGTCGTACCATACTTAGTCTCCATAACCACATCAAAAGTGGCCAAATCTTTATCTAAAACACCTATCCACTTAACATCAGGTGTAATATCCAAAACTTTATCATCTTTCATAATCATAGCTTTTTTGAGTTAATCTTTTTTAATTTCATCATCAACAAAATTAATAAAAAAATGCACTTCATAAAATTCTGTATTTTTTTGCCGTACATTTCTGAAATAATTTGAAAAAAAAAATAAAAAAATATGGTTTTTAAAAAAAAATATTAATTTTGCATTAAATATAAGATACCGAGACATACTTTTTTTTCATTTTTTACCTTTTTTTTCTCAAGCTTGCACTGCAAAGTGTTTTTAAAGTAAGTAGTGTTAAAAGCTAACAACTGAACAACAGACGATAAATAAAACCAAATCATAATTTTCACTCATTTAACCTTTATTACATGTACGATATTAAACAATTGAACAGCAAGCTGCTTTCAGAGTTAAAAGAGCTTGCAAAACACTTAAACATCAGAGGTTACAATTCCTTAAATAAAAAGGATTTAATTTATGCCATACTGGATTATCAAGCTTCAAACCCAAGTGAAGATATCTTAAAATTTGAAAAGGCAGAGAAAGCGCAAAAAGCAAAAAAAGCAAAGCAGAGACAAAAAAGTCAAGAAGCACCATCGAAAAGAAAAAAGAAAGAATACAAATCAGGTGTTATTTTAACTGACGATGCCGTGCCATCAGACAGGGCAATAATTATTGATGAAGAATCCATAAAAAAGGAAACTTCAGACACACAAAAGCCAAAAAGGTCAAGCAAAAAGCATAGAAGACAGCCATTAGATTCTATAGAAACAACTCAAAAGAAATCTACAGACAAGCACAAAAAGGGAGATTCGCGGCAGCAGCAAAAAAATGAAGCAACTACTGCTCCAAAAGTCGAGCAACCCAAAAAAAAGGAAGAGGCCAAAGCACCTGACAAAGCACCTGTAAAAAAAGGGGAAGCAGAAACAGCTGAAGTAAATAAAGAAGTAAAAAAAGGCTCACAGCATTCAGAAGCACTTCCAAAACACAAACTCAAAGAGATTTACTTCAACAAGCAAAAGCAATCTCATGAAAAATTGTCACCTGCCGAAACCAGTTATGAAATGGAAGCACTTGTTTCTAGTGAAGGGGTTTTAGAAATTATTTCGGATGGCTACGGATTTTTAAGGTCTTCAGATTTTAACTACCTCAACTCTCCTGATGATATTTACGTATCCCAATCTCAGATAAAGCTTTTCAGTCTCAAAACCGGCGATACTGTAAAAGGGCTCATCAGGCCGCCACGTGAAGGAGAAAAATATTTTCCTATTGTTAAAGTGGAACTTATCAACGGTAAAACACCCGAAGAGGTAAGAGACCGCATCCACTTCGACCACCTGACACCATTGTTCCCTCATGAGAAATTCAACATTACAGGACACAAAGGCTGCACAATATCAACGCGCATCATCGATATGTTTACCCCTATTGGTAAAGGACAGCGTGGATTGATTGTCGCACAACCTAAAACCGGTAAGACTGTTCTCTTAAAGGAAGTGGCCAATGCTATTGCGGCTAACCACCCTGAAGCATATCTTATTATCCTGCTCATTGACGAAAGACCTGAAGAGGTTACTGATATGGCAAGAAGTGTTAATGCTGAAGTGATATCATCTACTTTTGATGAACCTGCTGAAAGGCATGTTAAAATTGCAAACATTGTCCTCGAAAAAGCCAAACGCATGGTAGAATGCGGGCACGACGTGGTCATACTATTAGATTCCATAACCCGTCTGGCCAGAGCTTATAATACGGTGTCACCAGCTTCCGGGAAAGTCCTTTCCGGTGGTGTCGAAGCCAATGCCCTGCAAAAGCCCAAACGTTTTTTCGGTGCTGCCCGAAAAATTGAAAATGGCGGTTCTCTTACCATTATTTCTACTGCTTTAACCGAGACAGGATCCAAAATGGATGAAGTCATTTTCGAAGAATTTAAAGGCACCGGTAATATGGAGCTTCAACTCGACAGAAGGCTTTCTAACAAGCGTATTTACCCGGCTATTGACATCGTTGCCTCAAGCACCAGAAGAGATGACCTGCTTGTTGAAAAAGAAGTTCTTCAAAGAGTATGGGTACTACGCAACCTCCTTGCTGATATGAACCCCATAGAAGCTATGGAATTTCTTAAAAACAAAATGAAATTTACCAAAACCAACGAAGAGTTTTATATCACAATGAACGGTTGATGCCGTTCCATTGACGCATAAAAATGACCCTAAAAGAAAGATACAGTTTTGTTATAGCATATTTCCAAAAAAACATACCGGAAGCCAGAACAGAACTTAACTACAACAACGCATACCAACTGACCGTAGCTGTTATTTTATCAGCCCAATGTACTGACAAACGTGTAAATTTAATAACACCGAATTTTTTTAATAGATTTCCAGATTTTAAAACTCTTTCCGAAGCTACGGTTGAAAAAGTATTTGAGTACATCAAGTCATGCTCCTACCCTAACAACAAATCCAAACATCTGGTTGGCATGGCGACAAAAGTTATGAGCGATTTTGATGGCGAACTACCCTCCGATATCAAAAAGTTGCAAGAGCTGCCAGGTGTTGGACGTAAAACAGCTAACGTGCTACTTTCTGTGCTTTATGACATCCCAGCTATGGCTGTTGACACACACGTATTCAGAGTTTCCAAACGTATTGGCTTAACTTACAGAGCCAAAACACCCCTTGAAACAGAAAAACAGCTGACTAAAAACATCCCCGAAAAATTCCGTAACTCAGCTCACCACTGGCTAATCCTCCACGGACGCTACACTTGCACTGCACGTAAACCAAAATGTGATACATGTGGCATAAAAAAAACTTGCCGCTATTATGAAAAAAATATAGCTCACAATATATCCCAATAGCAAAAAACTGTTTGTCAAAGCTTTCATTATTGGAATATTGATTAACAGATGATTGCAACATTTTTACAATCAAGGTCTTTCATTTAAGAACACCTGCTAAAAGTGAGTTTTAAAGCCATCGGGCTTATTTTTGTTCGGGATCTTGAAAATGAAGTTTAAGCAACTTATGAACATATTTGCCAATAATATCAAATTCAATATTGACAACAGTTCCTTTTTTGAAATTTTTGAAATTCGTATTTTCAAAAGTATAAGGAATCACAGCTACCGAAAAGAAATCATCGCCACTATCAACAACCGTCATACTGGTGCCATTTATTGATATGGAACCTTTTTCAACAGTATAATTCCCTTGTTTTTGATCATAATCAAAAGTCACTTTCCAGCTGCCATCTGTTTCTTCAACAGAGCGTACCACAGCCGTTTGGTCAACATGCCCCTGCACAATGTGGCCATCAAGCCTTCCGTCTATACGCATACACCTTTCAAGATTTACTTCGTAACCCACTTCGTAATACTTTAAATTTGAACAGTCGAGGGTTTCTTTTACAGCAGTTATCGTATAACGGTTAGCTTCTTTGTCAACATGAACAGTAGTCAAACATACACCATCATGTGCGATACTCTGATCAATTTTTAGTTCTTTGGCAATGGGCGTTTCTATGGTAATGTGTACATTGCCTTTGTCCTTTTCAATGGCTACTACCTTGCCTATGGTTTCAATAATTCCTGTGAACATAGTTTTCTTTTTTAATTATTTATATTTTTATGGATTATTCTTATGCAAATGCTTTTATTATTAAATATACGGAGTGACTCAGTTTGTAAATAAGAATAAGTTCTTAAACATGTCAGCCACATACTTTCTATTTAAATAAAAATCTAATGCAAATGTACTATTTTTAAAATTTTTAATCTGTACTTGATAGTAAAGAAATTCGCCCTTCATTTTTCATGATATATCATGCTTACTAAAAAGGCACAGATGCACTGAGACAAGCCTGATCTAAAAGCGTATATATGAATTTAGGTTTTTTAACCATAATAAGACACGTAATTCTTTTCGGTTTCGAAAACTTTAACTTCATGTAGCAAGGCACCCAAGTTTTTCACTTCTGGATACAACTCATCCCAAATGGCAATGGCCAAATTTTCAGTAGATGCTAGTTTATCTTTCATAAAATCCACTTCAAGATTTATATTCTTATGGTCGATCTTTGAAATAATCTTATCATTAATAATCTCACTGAGTTTTTTCAAATTCACTAAAAACCCCGTTTGTTCGTCAACCGCACCCTTTACAGTCACATAAAGTGTGTAATTATGACCATGCCACTTGGGGTTAGAACAGGCGCCAAAAACTTTTAAGTTTTCTTCATCGCTCCATTCTTTGCGGTAGAGTCTGTGCGCTGCATTAAATGTTTCGCGGCGAGTAATGTATATCATAATAATAAACTTTCTATTCGCATTTTAAAAAGGGCATAGGCGTCCAAAAATCGGCTTTACTTTTCAACTCTTATACGGGCATCAACTGCTTTGACGTAAGTATTATTTCCGAGAAGCGGATTAAGATCCATTTCAAAAATTTCTGGAGCTGCTTCAATCAAGGCACTTACACGCATTATTTGTTCAGCAAACAATTTTTCATTAACACCCTCCTGCCCTCTGATACCTTTTATAATTGGGTGCGACTTCAAACGACGTATCATACTTTCAGCCTCAGTTGGGCAAGTAGGCGCCAATACTGTGCTGACATCCTTAAAGACTTCAATAAAAATACCTCCGAGACCTGCCAGCACTAAATGTCCGAAATTATCCTCCCGCTTGGCACCAATAAAAACTTCAGTACCTGAAAGCATCTGCCCCATAAGTACTGCATAAGTATCTTTAATGCCCATAAGCCTTTTAAACTCACTTCTTATGCTATTTTCATCTTTTACATTTAGAACAACACCGCCAACATCCGATTTATGAACAGGTCCGACAACTTTCATAACAACGGGGTAGCCATTTTTCTCAGCAAACGATACGGCATCCTCTTCATTTTTAACAACCTCTTCAAAAACTCTGTCGATACCTGCTGCATCCAAAAGAGCAAACACTTCTTCCGGACCTAAGTATCCATTAGGAGCATTATCTACAACCCTGCGGATAGCAGTTATATCAATTTTTGGTCTTTCACAAGTTGCATCAACAGGAGGTGTTGTATTCATAATTTTACACAAAGCCTGGCCAAAAATGACCTCGTCGGGAAAATTAATCCTGTTCATTTTGATGAACTGTGCAATATCTTCTTGCGCATTGATAATGGATGGCAATACCGGATAAATAGGCTTGTGCGAGTTTTTCATTTTTTCGTTAAGCAACTGATAAACAGGCAGTACAGGGAATAAACCGGGGCTTCCAAAAATTACGACCATAGCATCTATGGTATCAAAATCATTATTACAAGCGTCAATAATGTGCCCCAATTGCTCGGCATTTCCTGTTGCCAAGAAATCGATAGGATTTGCCACCGAACTCCCGGGATACAGCTTTTCCATTAAAGCATTAGCCGCCGCACCCTCAATGGCAGGAATTTCCATACCGCCATTGCTTAAAGTATCTGTTAACATAACGGCTGGCCCTCCGGCGTGCGTAATGATAGCAATACGTTTACCAGCAGGCAGCGGATGCATAAACAGAGCTGCAACAGTAGCCAGCTCTTCGCGGCTATGGCACCTTACTATACCGGCCTTGTTAAAAAGAGCATCAACAGCAACGTCAGAACTTGCAAGCGCCCCTGTATGAGATGATGCTGCACGGCTTCCGGCCTCAGAGCCTCCAGATTTAATAGCTGCTATTTTAGCGCCTTTTCTGATTAGCGAAGAAGCATGTTTTAACAACATCTCCGGCTTATCGATATTCTCAATATACAAAAGTTTTACCGGCGCACTAACACCGTGCTCGTAAGTTGTATCTAGGTATGCCAAAACTTCCTCGACGCCCATTTGCGCAGAATTACCTACTGAATATACACTTGAAAAAGTCAAGCCTTTGGGAATCCCTGATTCAATAATAAAAACTGCCGTTGCTCCCGATCCGGATACAAAATCACAACCTTTTTCATTAAGCTTGGGAATAGGCGTTGTAAATACACCTGCATAATGGCTATTTAAAAAGCCAATACAGTTGGGTCCTATCAGTCAACCGTTTACTTTATTGATAGCATCCACTACTTGCGCTTCCAGTTGAGCGCCTTGTTCACTCTCTTCGCTAAAACCTGCCGAAAGAATAATAAAGGCTTTTGTTTGCTTTTGCTCAGTAAGGACTTTTACAGTTTGCAATACATATTTTGCGGCTATGGCAATAATTGCAAGGTCCACTTCGGGCAAATCGCTAACATCTTTATAGCATTTTAAGCCTTGCACGGTTTCTTCTTTGGGGTTTATCACATATAACTGTCCTTGATAACCATGGTCGATAATATTTTTCAAGACTTTACCACCAGGCTTGCCTAATTCGTTTGATCCTCCGATAACTACAATACTTTTCGGATTGATAAGTTGTTGATTAACCATTCTATTTTTTTTTAATACACTAAATTTTTTCGAGTTCCACAGTAAAATGCCGCATTATAGGTGCTTCGTACTTTATTGAATAGCCTGTTTTATAGGCCTCTCTTTTTTGAAACAGTTGTATTAGAGCAGCAGCAGTATAATCAATATGGTTTTGAGTATATACCCTTCTGGGTATAGCCAGGCGAAGCAATTCCAGTTTGGGATAACGATTTTCACGTGTGATGGGGTCTCTGTCTGCCAACAAGGTGCCAATTTCCACACCCCTGATGCCACTCTCAACATAAAGCTCTATGCCAAGTGTTTGCGCTACAAATTGCTCGCGCGGAACATGGGGTAAAAACTGAAGCGCATCAATAAAAATAGCATGTCCTCCTATAGGTAGTTGAATAGGAATACCGTTTTCATTCAGTTTTTGCCCCAGATATTCTACTTGCTTGATGCGCGACTCCAGGTAGTCAAATTCAGTACCTTCATAAAGACCTTGCGCCAAAGCATTCATATCTCTACCGGACATACCACCATAAGTGATATAACCTTCGAATACAATATTAAACACACTGCATCTTCGAAATAATTCTTCATCTCTAAAACCAATAAATCCACCCATGTTGACGATGGCATCTTTTTTACTGCTCATAGTCATCATATCGGCATGTGCAAACATTTCGCTTACTATTTCGCGTATAGATTTATCGGCATAAGCCTTTTCGCGAAGCTTAATAAAGTATGCATTTTCAGCAAAACGTGCCGAATCGAATAATACAGGAATTCCATAACTGTCGGCCATCTTTTTCACGGCCTTGATATTTTCTAAAGACACGGGCTGCCCCCCTGAAGTATTACAAGTCACAGTAACGATAACGGCAGGAATTTTTTCTTTAGGATTTTCGCTCAGTACTTTTTCGAGCTTATTAAGGTCAATGTTGCCTTTGAAGGGGTGCGGGTTTGTTGTTTCAAAAGCTTCGTCAATAGTACAATCAACAGCATGCGCTTTTCTATATTCTATATGACCTTTGGTCGTATCGAAATGTGAATTGCCAGGTACTATGTCGCCTTGTTTAATGAGTACTGAAAAAAGGACATTCTCTGCGGCCCGGCCTTGATGTGTCGGCAAAAAATGCTCAAAGCCTGTAATATCCTGAATGGCATCTTTCATTTTATAGTAAGACGATGCGCCTGCATAACTTTCATCTCCCAGCATTATTTCCGACCATTGTTTGTCACTCATAGCCCCTGTACCGGAATCCGTGAGTAAATCTATAAATACCTGTTCACTTTTTAATTTGAATAAATTGAATTTGGCCTCTGTTATCCACTTGATACGATCTTCTTTTGTGCTTTTTTTAATGGTTTCGACCATTTTTATTCTATAAGGTTCGGCAAATGGTAATTTCATAATTCTCAATTTTTTGTGGTTAGTTTTAATTAATACAATAAAATTTAATACAGAAAATTCTTGTATCAAATAAAACTATCTCTGTCCTTAATATTGATAAAAGTTTGGAATCGGCTCCTTTTACTGCTCATAAGATAAGTTGTTGTATAGTGGTATGGCATATGTCATCAGCAATTTTTTATCAGTTTCATTTTTGTAGTAAATATAAAAACAGATTACATGCAAAAAAAGCTAAATATGATTTCTGCTTTTAGGTTTCAAATATATAATTTATTTTTTGATTTTAACTAAAAATGATTTTTTCTTTGTTTTAACTATTTGTTCGTCATTATTAATGTAAAAATCTAAATATCAATTGATAAATGATACAAATAATTTTCACACTCAAAAAAATGCAGCCAATTTTTAAATATTTTTTTTATTAATGTTTTAATTAAAAAAACTTTTATATATTTGCAGTCGAAAAAATGGTACCATAGCTCAGTTGGTAGAGCAACGGACTGAAAATCCGTGTGTCCCTGGTTCAATTCCAGGTGGTACCACCACTCAAACAAAATAAAGCCATGTAAATCAATTCTTTACATGGTTTTTTTTACACTATCTAAATAAGACCAGCCGGAATTCTCATAATCATTTTTCAGTTTTTCTTTATAACAAGCATTTATAATAGGGTAAAGTATCTGATTTTTTTTGCAATGATGCGTATTTATTAAAACTTAAATGTATTATTTTTGCAAAAAAAAATGATTATGGAAACGTTGTTATTTATTGATTTTGAAGCGGATTATTTTAAATGGATAGTGATTCCTGTATTAATATTTATTGCAAGGATAACTGATCAAACAATTGGCACTTTACGTTTAATGTTTGTCGCCAAAGGCATTAAGAAGTTAGCCACAGTTTTGGGTTTTGTTGAGTCAATAATTTGGCTGCTAGCTGTGAGTCAGATTTTTCTACACCTGGACAACCCGGTCAACTACATAGCTTATGCAGGTGGTTATGCTATGGGTAATTATATAGGCATTTATCTTGAAGAAAAGATGTCAATAGGTAACGTTATGGTAAGAGTTGTGCCTAAAATGGACTCATCAGATTTGCTGAAACACCTGCGCCAACAAGAATATGCTGTTACAGCTGTGGATGGTGAAGGCTATGCCGGAAAGGTTAAAATTTTATTCTCAGTGGTAAAGCGTAAAAAGTTAAAACACTTTATTGGAATAGTTAACAAGTACAACCCTAATGCTTTTTATTCAATAGAAGATGTAAAAACAGTCAAGCAGGGTATGGCTTTGCCGGAAGAGAAAAGAAAAAATTTAAAAGATATGCTAAGAGGTTTAAAGAAAAGCAAATAGAAAAAATGTTTTTCTATTGTTTTATATTTTCGAATCCCCCCTTTAGGTGCAAGTCTCTCTGCGGGAATGGTATTTCTATTTTGTTTTCACGGAATTTTTCAATAATACCGAAATTCAGGTCGCTGATAAGCTTGCCTTTTTTGTGAACCAAGCTTTCTGACCAAGCTCTAAGTTCAAAGATCAAAGCGCTGTTGCCAAACTCCATAAATCTTACAGCGGGTGGAGGCGATCTTAAAACGTCCGGACATTCATTGGCTACCTCAATAAGTAAACGCTCTACGAGGCGTACATCACTGGCGTATGATACCCCAACGGGTATTTTGAAGCGTACACATTGCTCCTTATGACTCCAGTTAATGACACGTGATGAGATAAATTCCGAATTGGGAACAATTACGGATATGTTATCATTGGTAAGAATTGTAGTAGCTCTTGCCGAGATGTTTTCAACGCGCCCCTCTATCTGCTCTTCAAAACCTCCCACTTCAACACGATCGCCCAGTTTAATAGGTTTTTCAAATAAAATGACAATGCCACTGATAAAATTGTTTGTGATACTTTGAAGGCCAAAACCAATACCTACCCCCAACGCACCAAATAAAATGGCCAAAGAACTCAGATTGACACCCGCTGATTGCAGAATAATTATTAACCCCAGGACAATAATGATATACCTTACCAAAGAAGCAATAGAAAGGCTGGTATTGTCCTCGATGTTATATTTTTTGAAAACCTTACGTGTTAACAGATTTTTAACTTTTGCTGATACATAAAACAAAAGAAAAATCGATACAATAATAATTATTATTGAAAGAACACTTAAAGCGCTACTTCCGAGATGGATAATAGGCTTGTTAAGGTAATAAAATAAATTTTCCAATGAACTTTTTATGTAAGCGTCAATCATAAATAGTTTTTTTTTACAAATTTAATCAATTTGTTATAAATATCAAAAGGGATAAAAATATGGGATAAGCAATGTAGCTAAAATCCAAAAAATAATATTTAAAGGCGTACCAACTTTAACAAAATCTGCAAATCGGTAATTTCCGGCACCATAAATCATGGTGTTAGTCTGGTAGCCAATAGGCGTCATAAAGCTGGCAGAAGCAGCAAAAGCAATGGCCATAAAAAAGGGCTTGGGGTCAAGCCCCAGAGAAGCAGCTGTTGCATATGCAATAGGCGCCAGAAGTATAGCAGATGCATTATTGGACATCATTTCAGTAAGAATAGAAGTTAACAAATAAAATGCTGAAATAAGAGCTACGGGGCCTAAGGCACCTACAGCAAAAACAATAAGCTCCGATAAAAATAAAGCTGTACCGGTTTTCTGCATTGCCACACCTAAGCTTAAGGTTCCGGCTAACAGAAAAATTATTTGCCAGTTAATAGCATTGTAAACTTCATTGGTTTTAATACAACCTGTAACTATTAGCAAAATACTTCCAATTAGAGCAGCAACCATGATAGGCGCTATATTTAAAGAAGCCGTAAGAATAATACCCAGGATAATAATAATTGCAAAAGGCATTTTTTCTTTACGGTATTCAGGTAAACCCACCTCTGAGATAAGCAAAAAAGGGCTATTTGTGCCTAAATTTAAATTTTTCAATAAAGGGAGATGCTCTTTGGCCACTTCAATAAGGAGTGTATCTCCGGCATAAAGCCTTGATGTTGCCACCTTGTCTTTTGTCAGTTGCCCTTTGTGCCTGATAGCCAAAACGGTTGAGTGATACTTATTGCGATAATTCATTTCTTTTAAGGTTTTACCAATGAAAGGTGAATTTGGAGCTATAACACCTTCAACCAAAACAATATTATCACTTTCAATATCTTTATCCCTGAGTTGTATATCAGATTTAAAATATACCCCTTCACGCTCTTTTATTTTTTTGATACTTTCAACGTTGCACTTGACTTTAAGCACATCGTTAGCCTGAAGCTCCATTTCTCTATGCGGATTGTCATACTTAACACCATTGCGTCTTAATTCTAAAATATCGATATCAAGCTTTTTAACAAGTGGTGATTTTGAAATTGTCTTGCCAACAGATGGTGCCTTTTCTGTCAGTACTATTTCAGTCAAATAGTCCCCTAAACCAAACTTCTCGGTGAGTTCAGAGTCGGTTTTTCTATCAGGAATTAAATGGATGCCAACAAACAGCATATAAAAAAATCCAACACCAAAAAAAATCAGCCCGAGCGGTGTCATATCAAACATGCCGAACTCAGTAGCTCCGTGCTGACGCGAAACTTCACTTACTAAAATATTAGTGGATGTTCCTATCAAGGTACAGACCCCACCAAGCATTGATGCAAATGATAATGGCATAAGGATTTTTGTGGCAGAGCGGCCGGTTTTGGCAGCAAGGCTGATAATAATTGGAATAAATATAGCTACAACAGGGGTGTTATTAATAAAAGCTGATATCAAACCAACAGATATCATTAACAAAATAATACCCAGCCAAAAATTAAAAAGAAATATGCGTGTCAGACCCTCAGTGACTTTTACCAATGCCCCCGTTTTAAAAAGAGAAGCACTGATGATAAACATAGCAGCTACTGTAACTGTCGCTGTATTGCTAAAGCCTGCAACACCTTCCTCGGGAGTTATCAAACCAGAAACTATTAATACGCCTATTGTTATGAGGGCTACCACGTCCACAGGAAAATACTCCTTGATAAACAAGAAAACTACTGTAGCAAGTATTACTAGATTTATTATTATTTCTGTTGTCATATATAAAAATTAATGCCAAAAATAGGTATAAAATCATTCAAATAAAAAACTTTTCTCTTTGATTATTTACACCAATGAAACTCCATAAAAATCATTATACTTGGTAAAAACAAAAAACTTTAGAAGTACAGAACAAAGAAACAGCTCATAGTTTTTTTATTTATTATTCTTTCAAATGATTTTGCAAAGCATTTTGATAAATATCAGCAAGTTTATTAATGCTTCCAAAAGATTCATTATCAACGTTTATACGTTTTTTTGTGACATGACCTAAACGGGTATAGCTGATACCTGAGAGTGCTAAATGTTCCACAAACTCTTCAGCATCCTCCGGGTCAATACTTACAACGGCCCTGCCCTGTGCTTCGCCAAACAAAAAGGCATCTTTTCTAATTTTTGCATCTGTATCAATAGTAAAACCCAGCATATTTGGCATTGCAGACTCAAACAAAGCGACAAACAAACCGCCCTCTGACACATCGTGGCATGAAACCAGTAGTTTGTTACGGATAAGATTTTTGACAAGGCTGTGCAAGAGCATTTCTTCTCGTAAACTGATATAAGGTGCCGGTGATTTTTTAATTTTGTGAAAACTGTATAAGTATTCTGAGCTGTTTATATCGTTAACAGATTTTCCTAAAAGATAAATTAAATCATTGGGTTTTCTAAAAGCCAGGCTTGTATGCCACTCTTTTTTGTCCATCACTCCAAGCATACCGATGGTTGGTGTGGGATATACGGGCTCAATTTTGCCTTTGATATTTGTTTGGTTATAAAAGCTAACATTGCCACCGGTAACAGGTGTTTTAAATTTTTTACATGCTGTGGCCATCCCTTTAATAGCCCCCACAAATTGCCAATACACTTCGGGGTTGTATGGATTTCCAAAGTTCAAGCAATTGGTAATAGCCGAGGGTTCACCACCGCTACATACAATATTTCGTGCGGCCTCCGCAACAGCAATCATAGTTCCTGTATAGGGATCAGCGGCAACATATCTCGAATTACAATCAACGGTAAGTACCAGCGCTTTATCAGTGCCTTTAACATTTACTACAGCTGCATCGCTCGGCTTATTGGTTTGCATGTTTTTGGTCCCAACCATTGTATCATATTGTTCAATAACCCATCTTTTGGAAGCTATATTTAAATTCTCTAGAAGCGCATAGGCCACTTTTTTTAAATCTTTTGGGAGCCTCACTTGGGAGATGTCAAAACTTTTAAGTTTTTTAAATGAATCGGGCTCTTTATATTCTCTCAGGTAAACAGGTGCACCACCCCCTAATACAAGAGATGAAGCCGGCACTTGCCCAACACGCTCACCATGCCAGTAAAAATTAAGCATATTACCCTTAGTAACCACTCCTATTTGCACACAGTTAAGATCCCACTTATCAAATATAGCTTCTACTTCCTTTTCGCGTCCTTTTTTGATGATAACGAGCATACGTTCCTGTGATTCGGATAGTAGAATTTCGAATGGCTGCATATTAGGCTGACGTAGTGGCACTTTATCCAGGTTTATATCCATGCCATGTTCCCCTTTAGCAGACATTTCGGAGGTAGAACATATGATACCTGCAGCCCCCATATCCTGCATGCCTATTACAGCATCCGTTTTAGCTATTTCCAAAGTGGCCTCCAAGAGAAGCTTCTCCTGAAATGGGTCTCCTACTTGCACGGAAGGGATATCGTCTGCTGAATTTTCATCGAGGTCTGCTGAAGCAAAGGTCGCCCCATGTATGCCGTCCTTTCCTGTTGAAGAACCAACAATATAAACGGGGTTGCCTTCGCCGTAAGAGATAGCGGACAAGGTCCGTCCTTTTCGAACAATCCCTGCAGACATGGCATTCACTAGTGGATTGGTATTGTAACAACTGTCGAAATACACTTCGCCTCCTACCACCGGAACGCCAAAAGCATTGCCATAATCGCCTATACCTTTAACAACACCTTTTAGGAGCCATTTTGTTTTATTATGCTTAATATCTCCAAAACGAAGTGAATTAAGCTGAGCCACAGGCCGAGCTCCCATAGTGAAAATATCACGGTTGATACCTCCCACCCCGGTAGCAGCACCCTGGTAAGGTTCTAAAGCAGACGGGTGGTTATGAGACTCTATTTTGAAGCAGCAAGCCCTGCCTTCACCAATATCTACCAGCCCGGCATTCTCTTCGCCGGCTTTTGCAAGCATATGTGGGCCATCCTTAGGTAATGTTTTCAGCCACACTATCGAATTCTTATACGAACAATGCTCAGACCACATGACTGAATACATACTTAACTCCGTAAAGTTTGGTGTACGGCCTAAAATTTCTTTAATCTTTTCGTACTCTTCTTCTCTTAAGCCCAGTTTTAAAGCATCATCAAGGGTGGTATATTCTTGTACTTTATTTTGCATTATAAAAAAATTATATTTATTGCACTTTAACTAATTCTACTTCATAAATAAGTGTGCTGTATGGTGGTATATTTTCAAGTTCTACATCAGCATAACCTATGTGAGAGGGAACTATTAATTTGGCTTTACCGCCCTGGCGCATCATGGCAATACCTTCTTCAAATCCGCTGATAACCATACCACCTCCCACTTTAAAGCTGATAGGTCTCCCTCGGCTATAACTGGAATCAAAAACACTACCATCAATCAACAGTCCTTTATAATGAACTTCTACGGAGCGTCCGGGCAAAGCACGCGGTCCCGACCCTTCTTCTATTTCAATAAAATACAAACCTGATGGTTGCGGTTCAACAGTTATATCATGTCGCTTTAGATAATCTTCAAGATATTCCTGTTCTTCTTTCTGAAGAATTCGCATCAAGGCCTGTCTTTGTTTTTCATACTCCGTTTGTTCTTCTTGTAGCTGTGCATGAGTCTTAATACTTACAAGGCTTACATTGAATTTTATTTTACTGTCGGGAGCAATAAATTCAGGCAAAACCTCTGCACCCACATTATAATAATAAAAAGAGTCAGCATTGACCATAAAGACAGCGCTATCTCCTAAGCCAAGCATAGCAAAGCCCTCAACAATATCACCTTCGTACAAAGGTTCTACAAGCTGCATTGGAATACTCGGCCCATACTCCCGGCTATCAAATAATATACTGTCGTTGTAGCTGTAAGTCATCACCAGCTCCATAAGGTCGCCTAATTCAGGCTTTTGCGCCCCTTCATTTTGAATGATAAATGTGTATTTAAGACCCGTCTTAGTTTCACGAAATCCATCCTTTGAAAAATCACAACCTATGAAAACAACGGACAAAAAAAAGAGAAAAAAAATTTTGATTTTCATTTCAATTAATATAAAAAATTTAACAAAAAAATGCCAGACACCTAAAACAATTCATGCTTTTGATATAAAAACAAGGCTTGAAATAATACTAAAAAAAACGCTATTCAGCATCTTTTATTTCTATAAGCTCCACAGTAAAAATGAGTGTTGCATATCCCGGAATAACATTTCCTGCCCCTTGCTCTCCATAAGCAAGCTGATGTGGGATATAAAGTTCGGCTTTTCCGCCTTCTTTAATAAGCTGAAGTCCTTCTGTCCACCCTGCAATAACACCTGTTAATGGGAAAGAAATAGGCTCCCCTCTTTGATAAGAAGAATCAAAAACGGTTCCATCAATTAATCTCCCCTCATAATGCACTAAAACTGTTGATGATGCTGAAGGTCTTTTGCCTTCCCCTTTTTCAATAATTTTGTACTGCAAACCGCTTTCAGTAACTTTTACGCCTTCTTTGTTCTTATTTTCTTCTAAAAATTGCGTACCTTCACGAAAGTGTTTTGCTTCTTGTTCCGATGCTATTTCTTGCATCTTCTCTGCGTGCGCCCTTTGGAACTCGTTAATAATTACGGCTTTTTCTGATTCTGACAGAAGTAAATCATTGCTCTCCAAAAAATCTATTATACCTCTGGACAAGGCCTCAACAACGACATCAATATGTTGTGTCGTCAAATTATTTGCTATATCCATACCTATGGCATAGCTGACACTGTCTTGCTTTGTTGTCAACTCATAACTTCTAACATCTTGAGCCTTAACACTAAATACCTGAAAACAAATTGCAATGAATAGCAATAGAAAACATTTCATTTTTCTTAACATAATAATTATTTTTAGATGTTTTTGTGCTGCGAAATTATTATTTTTTTTGTATCTATCAAAGTAAAACCTATAGTATCCCTTAAATCCGCAAGTAATTTGCTACTACATGTCTGAATTGTACACCTCTGGGGAAATGCTCAACATTCCGTTCTACACCGTAGCTACCTACGGCAACGCTTACAGTGCTCATAACCATACTTCACTATAAAAGTTTCAGTTTTCTACGTAAGGACACAGTTTCAATTACGTGATTTTGGGTATCCCATATAATGAACCCATTATTATGGGCGGAACTTGTTATGGGCGGTAAGCTGAAAAAAGAAAAATCAAAGCAGGCCGTTTTTTTGTTAAAACCGATTTTGTTAAACTTAGTAGTATTGGCATAAGCCAAGCCATTATAATGCATATGTCCGCTAAAGCAAATGTCACATTCATTTTCGTGCATATAGTTCAGGTGGTGCTTAATGTCTGATAAACCATAAATAAAATTGCAGGCAGAGCCGCTTAAATCGGGATATGTAAAATGCGATAACAGCACTTTAAAACTACAAATATCTGCGATGATTTTCTCCGGTAAATCTCTTAAAAAAGCCAGTTCTTCTTCATCCAAAAGAGGCGACAACTCATTATCTTCGTATAGCCATACGTGTCCCTTACCCATAGCAGCACGTTTACTAAAAGGCATGTCATACCATTGTTCAGGGAATGTGAAGTTGCCTACACGTGATTGAGGTACTTTTCGCACAGCATATAAGTCGTGGTTGCCGGCTACGGTAAATGAGCAGTTTTCCCTGACCCACTTAACACAATTGGCAGCATCTCTATTTTCAAGGTAATTGTAAAAAGGAATACTGTATCCTACAATATCACCCATGCAAATAACCTTGTCGCATTTTTTTTTCCGAATTATTCGCTCGGCTTGTATTAAACTTAAAAAATCTTCGTGAATATCGCTAATAATGGCTATTTTCATATAATGTTGTTTAGATTGTCATCACACTGCCCTTCAAACTTTCACATTTCAAATAAAAAAACACTGATTATCAAAATTTTGTTATATACATATATGTCTTAATACCGCATTTCAGCAGTTGTGTTTTTTTTAACTCTGAAAAAGGATACAACAAAAACAAAAATACAACAATAAATGAATTAGTGATTCCTCTATCCTTTTCTTCCAAATTTTTTTTTCAATATAACATAAGCCCCGGGCATATGTTTCTTTAAGAACAATTCAATTTGCCAAGTGAAATTATGCCATTTTTTTATCATAGCTGGTCTGGTTTTTTTTTGATAAACGCGATAGGCAACTCTAAGATTTTTTTTAAAAATGTCAAAAAAACCGGGATGATCTGTTGAATGTGCTTTTTCACCAATTTGTTCTATTGCGGGAAAGCTGTCAGCATTTGCATAATTATTTTTCCATACCTGGTGCATGCCATTATCTTGGTGCCACGGCTTAGTTAAGCCTATATGATGTGAAATAACAATGTTATGCTCTTCTTTAGATTCATTTTTTGGAACAGATAAGTTTTTATATAAAAACAGATAGTTATTATATTTGTACAACATTTTCCATTTTTTATAAAAACATAAGTTGAAAATAGCCTGTTCCGGATATTTTACAACATCATGGTAACCATCAAGTATATCCAAAGCTTTTTCAAACAATGGTAGAGAATTTTTTTGAGCATTAATAACCATCATGCCAACATTAAAAGATAGTTTGCTCAGGTTATATTTTCGTTCAAGATGTTTTATTTTTGATTTGCGTTTTGAATCAACCTCATCAATATCGAAAAACTGCTCACGAATACTCAAGTAATAGTCGGGGCAGGCTGCAAAACGATCTAATTGCGTGAGGTGGTTCATGTCTTTTAGTACAATTATGTCAGTATCTAAATAAACCAGCTTATTCCACCTTTTCATCATGGGGTGTAACAAATAAAATTTGTGAAATATGATAGGGGGCCAATCATTAACTCTGATTTTTGTAAGGGGTTCTAAATCCAAAACATGTATATTGCGTTCTTTGAACCATGATAAGTCAGCATTGCCCATATCACAAGCTAAAAGTATATAGTCGCCCTTCCAATTGCCATACCGATGCGCAGAATAAAAAACTTGTTTTGTGTATTCTAGATATTTTTGATCTGATGCCAGTACTAGTGCATTTCTTTTTTTCATGCTGATAATCTGAGATTGCTTGCTAATTTACAATGATAAAAAATTAAACTGAAATAGCAGAAAAAATAATATTTTATTTTTCGGGTAACAACACTTTATGTATCGGGGTTGATTCCAATTTTATTTAAGGTTGAAACAATAGAATAGTTATTATCTGACAAAATATCATCTCTTTGATTTATTAAAGATTGGTTTGACACATATACTTTAAGTTTGCTGAATTTTAAGTTAATCCATAAATCTACGGGTCCACAAATCGGTAATTCATTCATAAGTTTTAAAGCACCTTGGTACGACAACACATAACCGGACATCCACCACAATCCTCTCTTTGGAATATCAATTGACTTGGTAAATTTTGTTTTTTCAAATCCATGGTCAACCTCTAAGAAGGAAAGGTATAACATGTCAAAATCGTATGGGTTTTTTATCATTGAAAGTTCATTCCATATTTGATTTAATTTTTCCGCAAAATTTAATTCAAAATTCACATCATCTTCTAAAATAAGTCCGAAAGCTCTCTTTTCCCGGATGATAGTTTCCCAGGCTTTAATATGTGATAAAGCTATGGCTATTTCTTCTTTAGTCATTTTTATAACAACGTCCTGCTGTTTAAGTATGGTTAACAACCTTGGATCAGGATCAACATAATATTGGTCATTTAGACTGTACGAATCCTTTACCTTGTCTGTAGATACACTATCTTTTGCATCAACAGCTGATATTCTTGTGCAAAACTCCAATAGTTTTCTGCCGTTATTTGCTTTTAAACTTTCAGCCTTTTTGGAAAATTCATACCATCTTTTTGGTTTGCGGTCAAGATTAAGTATATAAATCTGCCGGATACAATTTTCCCCAAATCCAATAGCTTTGATTCTCTTTTTAAAGACAGCTCTCCTTATCTTTTTAAAAGAATATTTTATTTTATGCAGCAAATTGTGTACGCTGATTTTTTTAATCATTTTTTTCTTTATTTCACCTGATACTTATGAGATTGAATTTTCTGTAAAAAAATGTGCTAAAGTTTCTTTAGTCTATTAATCATCCATGAAGGATAAAATTACAAAAAAACAAATACATTAGGGAAAAATTTGCATAAACTTAACTTCCTTAATGAATGCCTGTCGTTTTTTATTATTTTTGGGATTTAAAATATTATTATTGAATAATTCGGATAGGAAAGCGCACCTCTGTAACAATTAAAAAAAAAATGAAAAATAAAAAAAATTTGCTTGTGACATTATCGGACAGGAACTTCGTCAGTCAGGCAAAGCAACTTTTTTCGAGTGTATATTGGAATGCCGGCTGGCAAGGTGACTATATGCTTTTATCGCATCAAATAGACGCGGATGATGTGTCATGGTTTAGAAACAGAGGAATAATTGTTAAAGAGTGCCCATCTTTGTACGATGGCGTATTGTACGAAAACCTTTACCCTTCAACCGTATTAAGTAAGTTCTATCTTTTTACCGAGCCGTTTAAAAAATGGGATAATATAATATTCTTAGATGCCGATATTATTGTCAGAGCATCTATTGATTTTTTATCGCATCCTCCTGAAGATAAACTGCTTTGCATTAAGTCAACAGCTCTTTTAAAAAAATATTTCCTTTCATTTAAAAAAAGCAAAGAGTTCGAATTATTATTAGAAGAGTTTGATTTGAGCTGTCCGGCATTTAACTCGGGAGTGATGTCTTTCAACAGCAAAATGATTAAAAAAAATACTTTTGATGATTTGCTCTCCATTTTTAATAAATACAAAAATATTTGTATAGGCGACGACCCCATATTAAATCTATATTTTAGAAATCAGTGGCTTGAGCCCCCCATCATTTACAATGTTAGAAACAATTATTTATGCGTTTTTAAAAAGCATAATGGCATCATACTGCATTTTGAAACACCATCAACAGGAAGAAGAAAGGCTTTTAAACCGTGGCAAAAAGAGAACCCATATTATAAAGAATGGTCAAAAAATTTAGAAAAAGCAGAAAAAATTGATATAAATATCATACCACAAGCAGTAGTATGGAGTCCGCTTAAAAAGAAAATTAATATTGTGCTGATAAGAAGCTCGCTTGCACTTTCTTATGTAAAAAATCACATTAAGTTCATTATTTCATATTTTATGAAATTACCATTGCCAGACCTGATTATCAGCAAGGTAGGCTTTTTTATTAAAAATCGCAATTACGAGCTATATGTTAAATTAAGAGAAATTTTAAGAATTGACAGCGGCTTTGATAAATCGAGACTGCCTATAGGTTTAAAAAATTTAACAGCAAATATAAATGAAGAGGATGGAAAAAATATTTCAAAAAAGTCCATCAGTAATCCTTTTAAAATCATTCAATCATTTTCTCAGTTTGATACCGGCGTTATGTATGCCCGGGGAGATTTATACAACAAAGAGGTATATTTGAATTTTTATTCCTTTTTGCTCAGTTATTTGACGCTAAAAAAATACTATGGTGAGGTTGTTATGTATTGTAACCAAAAGGCTTACGACACCTTCATAAAACACATCCCTTATGATGAAATTATAATTAAGGAGAACAGGTTTTTAACTGATAAGTATTGGAATGCTTATAAATTAGACGTCATAGCAGATGTCAAGACACCATTTATACACGTTGATTCCGATGTTTTTATTTTTGACGATCTGTTCAGACCCTTTATTGAAAATCAAGATACATATGATGTTATTGTGCAGAATATTTTACCTAAAGAAAGAAACCTGATATTAGATTTTGTGAAAAATAATGCCACATATTTAAAAGGTAATAATTTGTTAGTTGACAATTATGATGGGAAGTGCCTTAGCTGTGGGGTCATAGGCATGGGTCTTGAAACTAAAGAAAAATTCATACACAATACAGAAAAACTTCTTAATGCCATGGAAAAGGAAGAGGTGAAAGATATGATTCACACAGCCATGGTTTTAGAGGAATTAACATTTTACTTTACCGTCCTGCAAAATGATTTGAAAGTTTACGATATTCTTCCTTATGATGATGTTTATAAATATGATGAAACCCTAGCCGGCGATAAGCATTATTATACACACTTGTGGTTTTACACCAAGTTTCAAAAGAAAAATATTGATTTGGTAAAAAATAAAATAAAAACTCATTTTTCTGATATGTATTATTTGGTTGAAAGATATGAGGATACCTTGAAAAAAAATAAAATAAAATTGTATTACTTCTAACCTGTATTATTCCTACCGTAGCACAAAAAGTAAACACAAAAAATGTATAAGACTAATTATCAATACAAAATTTTAATTTTTGGAAGCTAATTTTGTTTACTTTTAGCCTTACAAGTAACCTAAACTAAAAGCATGAATAATACAGGCTAATCTCACAATTATGCCTCATTCTTAAAATAAGAAAGAATGGAAAACAATAAAAAATTGCTTGTGACATTGGCCGATCAAAATTTTGTTGAGCAAGCAAAGCAACTTTTCTCGAGTGTGTATTGGAATGCCGGTTGGCAGGGTGATTATATGCTGTTATCGCATCAAATTGAAGAAGCAAATTTGTTGTGGTTTAGGCGCAAAGGTATCATTGTTAAGGAGTGTCAACCATTGTATGATGGCAGATTCTTGAAAAATATTCACACACCTACCGTACTAAGCAAGTTCTACCTTTTTACTAAGGCATTTAAAAAGTGGGATAATATTATTTATTTAGATGCAGATATCATTGTCAGATCTTCTTTAGATTTTTTAACGCAACCACCAAAGGAAAAACTCCTTTGTGTAAAGTCAACAACATTTTTAAAACGGTATTTTCTTCCTTTTAAAAAATGGGAAGAGTTCGAATTGTTAAAAAAAAACTATAATTTGCGCTGTCCTGCATTTAATTCCGGGGTAATGTCTTTCAACAGCCATATTATCAAAGAAAATACTTTTGATGATTTGGTTTCCATCTTTTATAAGTATAAAAATATTTGTACAGGAGACGAGCCCGTTTTAAATTTATATTTTCATAAGCAGTGGCTCAAACTCCCAATTATTTACAATGTCAGGAGCAATTATTTGAGTGTGTGCAAAAATTTTAACGGCATCATACTGCATTTTGCCACTCCATTTACAACAAGAAAAAACAATTTAAAACCGTGGCAAAAAGAAAACCCATATCATAAGGAGTGGTTGTTAAATTTAAAACGGGTAGAAAGAATTGACTTAAAAAATACGCCGCCACCTGTCTATTGGAATCCTTTAAAGAAGGCATTAAATATGGTAATAGTTAAAAGCTGCCTTGAGGTCTCTTATATTAAACAGCAGCTAGAAAATATGGCCTTATATTTAACTGAGTTGCACTTGAAAGACAAAATTATTCAACAAATTGGCTTAATCATCAAGAAGATTAACAACAATTGGTATGTCAGTTTAAGAAAAATTTTGAAGCTTGATAGTCAGTTTGATATAGGCCAAAAGCCTATTGGGTTAAAAAATTTAATGACCGATGTGAATATAAGTAACAGCTTGACTAAACACACTGCCACAAAGCCTTTAAAAAACCCTTTCAAAATTATTCAATCATTTTCCCAGTTTGATACCGGCGTTATGTATGCTGAAGGGCACTTGTTTAACAAAGAAGTTTATTTGAACTTCTATTCTTTTCTGCTCAGCTATTTAACTCTTAAGAAGTACTATGGCGCAGTTGCTATGTATTGTAATCAAAAAGCTTACGATACCTTTATTAAATTTATTCCTTATGATGAAATTGTGATTAAGGAAAACAGGTTTTTAACTCATAAGTACTGGAGTGCTTATAAATTAGATGTCATAGCAGATGTGAAAACGCCATTTATCCATGTCGATTCCGATGTTTTTGTTTTTGATGATCTGTTCAGACCCTTTATTGAAAACCACGACAAATATGATGTTATAGTCCAAAATATTCTACCCAAAGAAAAAAACCTGGCGTTAGACTTTGTAAAAAACAACGCCACATATTTAAAAGATAATAATTTTATGGATGATAATTATGATGGCAAGTGCCTTAGCTGTGGCGTTTTGGGTATGGGATTGGAAGTTAAAAAGAAATACCTTTCTAATACGGAAAAGATGTTAAGTGCAATGGAAAATGAAGAGGTAAACATTAATTTATTTAGGGGCATGGTATTGGAAGAGTTGGCATTTTACTTTACAGTTCTGAACTATAATTTAAAGGTTTATGATGTACTTCCGTACAATGATGTATCAATATATAAAGAAAGTATAGCCGGTGAAAATTTTCATTATACACACTTGTGGTTTTACACCAAATTTCAAAAGCAATATATTGATTTGGTAAAAAACAAAATAAAAACCGCTTTCTCTGATATGTACTATTTGGTTGAAAATTACGAGGCTATGTTGAACAATGAAAATATAAAATTGCACTACATATAGTTACAACCTGCTTATTACCTGCTAAAGGAAGCATCAAAAGCAAAGAGCTTTTCATTATTTTCCGTTTATTTTGTACGAAAAAGTTATTTTTGCGTTATTATTTTTTAAGACTAATAATTGGATATTATGAATTCAAAAATATGCCCATATATTTTTCTCCCATTGTTCCTTTTTATTTTTATATCCGAAAATGTTAAATCACAAAACAGCACAAATCAAGATTCCACACGTCTGATAGGTGTTCAGGCAGGCTTTGCATACGAAATACCAGGTGGTATAATGGCTGAAAGATTTGGCAGCAATGCTAATGTTGGCGGTGGTTTCTTTTTCAAAACGAAAAGCAACATCATATTCCAACTGGAAGGCAGTTATATCTTTGGAGAAAACCTCAAAGAAGACACCCTGTTTCATTTAATACGTAATCCCGACGGCTTTATAATTGATGGTGACGGTATGTTTGCTGACATACGTACATACCAAAGGGGCTACACCATAATGCTAAATGCTGGTAAGGTTTTTAATATTTTCAACGACAATCCTAACTCGGGCTTGCTTTTAATGGCTGGTGGCGGTTTTCTTCAGCACAGAATACGTATTGAAAATCCCGGTAAAACAGTAGGCCAGTTGCAAGGTGATTACAAAAAAGGTTATGATAAGCTAACCAACGGGCCTGCTTTATCGCAGTACATTGGTTATGTTCATTTTAGCGACAACAACATTAGCAATTTCAGAATAGGGTTTCAGTTCACGCAAGGCTTTACCAAAGCCCGCCGTAATTATGATTTCGACTATGGCAAAAAAGATACCAGATCGCGTCTGGATTTGCTGTACGGCATTAAGATAAACTGGAAAATACCATTTCGCAGAAAGCAACCTGAAGCCTACTACTTTTTTTAGCCCTTTTCAAAGTTTTAAAAAACATTTGCTTCAATGGTTATTCAAACACTCATCAACGACTTGTCTGCTGTTATTTATCCTAAGCTATGTCTGTCGTGCTACAACAGGCTGACAGGACATGAAAATCTTTTATGTCTGCCATGTCTTACCAACCTTCCGGTTACAAATTTTCACAAGGATACGGAAAACCCTGTAAGCAAAATATTTTGGGGGCGCGTACCATTGACTTTCGCATCAGCCTACTTGTATTTTTCAGCTAAGGGTATGGTTCAAAGAATGATTCATCAGCTTAAGTATAAACACAAAAAAGAAGTAGGATTTTTGCTTGGCAAACTTTATGGCGTTGAACTTCAAAAATTGAGCATTTTAAAAAATCTTGACTACCTGGTTCCTGTACCTTTACACCCCCATAAAATTAAAAAGAGGGGTTACAATCAAAGTGAAGTAATTGCTCAAGGCATGTCTGAGTCTATGTCTGTTCAAGTATATACTGAAGGCTTCATCAGAAGCATTCATACCGATACACAAACAAAAAAATCAAAATATAAAAGGTGGGAAAATGTTGACAGCATCTTTAAAATTAAAGATAAGCAAACATTTGAGAATAAACATATACTGCTGATAGATGACGTGATAACAACCGGCGCTACGCTTGAATCATGCGCCCAAGAGATTTTAAAATGCCGGAATGCGCGCGTGAGCGTTGCCACAATTGCCACGGCTATGCGCATATAAGCTGATGTACTATACGCACTAAGCTTTCAATAAAAAAGCATCTTTTTACTGAAACCGGCAACGGCTTATAGTATCGGTACGAATGTCTTTTCTTGTGGCTACTGTATCGGACGGTAAGCATAAAAATCACAAAAGGCAAAAAGTGACAAAGTCAATTTTCAGTTTAAATTTTTATCGTGCAACAATGATATTTTTATATTTTTGTAAAAACTTAATTAATACTTTTTTTAATTTAAAAACAATAATTATGGCCGTAGAATTTACAGACGCAAACTTTGAAGAATTAGCACTAAAAACAGACAAACCGGTATTGGTTGATTTTTGGGCAGAATGGTGTGGCCCTTGTCGCATGATAACACCTGTTGTTGAAGAACTTTCTAAAGAGTACGAAGGCAAAGCAGTTATCGGCAAACTCAATGTGGATGAAAACCCCGAAGTAGCTGCTAAATACAGTATTAGAAGTATCCCTACCATAATATTTCTAAAAAATTCTGAAGTGGTTGACAAACATGTTGGTGTTGCTCCCAAAAATGTACTGGCCGATAAACTGAATGCTCATTTATAAGCTTAAAAAAAAAATAAAATAAACACTAAAAGGTTTCAACCTGCATTATTCACAAAAGCTTTGAAATAGTTTACCATGTCGGCGGCTTTCGAGGTTTCACATCTGACCTATATTAAAAGCATGAATAATACAGTCCCAGGGTATCATATTAAACATGTGCTATTCACCTTAAATTGGTAAAGTTTTTTTTTGCTACCAATTGAAAAAAGTGAAAACTATTCAATTAATATGATACCCTTTTTATCATTAACACATGGAAAAGAGAATAATTGACCGCTTACATCATCTCGATTTCTTTGCACAGCAAGTTGTTGAAGGTTTTATTACAGGCCTTCATAAAAGCCCTTTCCATGGGTTTTCTGTTGAATTTGCCGAACACAGGTTATACAACTCAGGAGAATCTGTGAAAAATATTGACTGGAAAGTATATGGCCGCACTGACAAACTCTTTGTTAAAAAATTTGAAGAAGAAACCAATCTGCGTTGTCAAATCATTATTGATAATTCTTCATCAATGTACTTTCCTGAACAAAGCAAGCTGTCCTTAGAGAAGCCCAACAAAATGTTTTTTGCAGTGCATGCAGCGGCGGTTTTGCTACACATTTTAAAAAAGCAACGCGATGCTTATGGCTTGACCTTGTTTTCCGAAAAAATGGAACTACACACACAGGCACGTTCAAATACGCTTCATTACAATTTTTTACTGCAAGAACTTGAAAAACTACTCCAGAAACCCGATTACAAATCGCCTCGCAAAACAGCCCTTACAGAAACCCTGCACAATGTAGCTGATGCTATTCACAAGAGATCACTGGTTGTCATTTTCAGTGATATGCTTGATTCAGGAGAAAACTTTAAAAATGTTTTCCCGGCCTTACAACACCTCAAACATAACAAGCATGAAGTTATTTTGTTTCATGTGTTTGACAAAAAAAATGAAATGGACTTAGCTTTCGAAAACCGCCCCTATAAGTTTATTGACATTGAAAATAATGAAGTCATAAAACTCAATCCTAATGAAGTGCGCTCAAAATACATGCAGGCTGTTAAAAGCTTCAGAGAAGAACTCTATCTAAAATGTGCACAGTACCATATTGAAATTGTTGAAGCCAATATTAACTCAGGGTTTAAGCAAATACTCTATCCCTTTTTCGTTAAAAGAAAAAAAATGTATTAACACCCCCGGCTACACTTTAGTATTACATACAGTACACCAATCATAAACAGGCATAACAGGCTCCCCAACACATCTTGCCTGAACCTTGTTTTTTAGCATATGTGTGAATTATAAATAAAAAAAAATATGTATGTTTGCATCATGCAAGAAACAATTATTATTTTCGATTTCGGGTCTCAATACACACAGCTAATAGCAAGGCGTGTCCGTGAGCTTAGTGTATTTTGCGAGATATACCCATACCATATGATGCCGGATAATTTAGACCATGTAAAAGGTGTTATTTTTTCCGGCAGCCCTTTCTCAATGTTTGAGAAAGGTTCGCCCAGGTTTGATTTTGACAAAATCGTTGGCAAGTATCCTGTTTTGTCTGTATGTTATGGTGCTCAGCTAATTGCAGACTATTTTGGAGGGCAGCTCATCAATGCTGAAATAAGAGAGTATGGCAGAGCTAATTTGACATCTATTGACAATACCAACCCTTTGATGCGTGATATTCCACAAAACTCTCAGGTATGGATGTCTCACGGTGATACCATAAGTTTTTTACCTGACAACCTAAAAAGAATAGCAAGCACCAAAGATGTCGAGAATGCTGCTTATGCAAGCACTGACAATAAAACTTTCGGTTTGCAATTCCACCCGGAAGTATATCATTCTGAGGATGGCCAAACACTCTTACGTAACTTTATTGTTGACATTTGTAAATGCCAACAGACTTGGACAGCAGCATCTTTTGTTGAAAGTACCATTGAAGACCTGAAAAATTTATTAGGCAGTGATAAAGTTGTACTTGGCCTTTCAGGTGGCGTTGACTCATCTGTTGCGGCCATGCTTCTGCATAAGGCTATCGGAATAAATTTACATTGTATTTTTGTTGATAATGGCCTGTTACGAAAAAATGAATTTGAGGAAGTCATGACAAGTTTTTCAAGCTATGGTCTCAACATCACAGGTGTTGATGCTAAAGAAGACTTTTACAAAGCATTACAAGGCATTACCGACCCTGAACTAAAACGCAAGGCTATTGGAAAAACTTTTATAGAGGTTTTTGACAGAGAAGCCCACAGAATTAAAGACGTAAAATGGCTTGCACAAGGCACTATATACCCTGACGTCATTGAATCTATTTCCGTTAATGGGCCATCGGCTACTATTAAGTCGCATCATAATGTAGGTGGCCTACCCGAAAAAATGAATCTTAAAATTGTAGAACCGTTAAAATTCCTTTTCAAAGATGAGGTGCGTCTGATAGGAAAAACGCTTCGCATAGACCCCAAACACCTTGAAAGACACCCGTTCCCGGGACCGGGCTTAGGCATCAGAATATTAGGTGAAATAAACCCCGACAAGGTAAAGCTTATACAGGAGGCTGATGACATATATATCAAAGCTCTGCGACAGCATAATCTTTATGATAAAGTATGGCAGGCAGCTACCATATTACTTCCTGTTAAGTCTGTGGGTGTTATGGGCGACGAAAGAACTTATGAGTACACCGTATGCCTGAGGGCTGTAACATCTACAGATGGCATGACAGCAGACTGGGTTCACTTGCCATATGATTTTTTAGCCAATGTTTCAAGTGATATTATCAACAAAGTAAAAGGTATTAATCGTGTTGTCTATGATATTAGTTCAAAACCGCCTGCAACAATTGAATGGGAATAGCGTTTAAAAATAATGATTGTGAAAAATAAAATTTTAATTACACTTTTCTTCTGTCTGTTTTCTGCTACATTTGCAGCAGCACAGGATAAACCTGTCATCAGAGTTTACATCGCAACTGAAACAACAGTTATTGATGGCAAAAAGTACTATCTGCATACAGTAGAAAAAGGACAAACACTGTATGCCCTTTCAGTGGCTTACGATGTTAGTGTTAACGATATCATTGAAATAAATGCTATCGAAGACAACATCATCAGTATTGGGCAAGTGTTAAAAATTCCAAAAATAAAACCAACTCGTGAAACAAAACCCGATGCTGTACTTTTCGATGAGCATAAAGTAGAAGCAGGAGAAACATTGTTCAGCTTATCTCAGTTATACGACACTCCCATTGAAATTATTGAAAAATACAATCCTGTACTAGTATCAGGGCTAAAAGCCGGCCAAATCATTCTTATACCCAAAAAAATAAAAACCGAAGATGAGGTTGAAAAAGTTGAAGCCTTACGTTCTGCCCACGATTCACTTATTGATGCTAAAATTGCTAAAGACTACTTCATCCATGTTGTTCAAAGGCGGGAAACATTGTTTAGTATCTCCCAAAAATTTAATGTGTCGCAGCAAGAAATTATAAACTTAAACCCTGGAGCAGAGGATGGCATAAGGGTGCGTCAAGAGCTCAAAATACCACAGCAAATTCGTCTGGACAGAGAAATGGACTTTGTTGATGTTCAAGCTGCCGACACTTTGGTCATGGATGAAAAAACACCCCCCACCTACTTTTCACCCTGTGAAACACTGGACCCTAAAAGAAAAATAAGAATAGCACTGCTCATGCCCCTTTACCTCGACGAAGTAGATGATATTACTACTAATTTTACCACAACAAGGTATCAAAGGCAAAGACACCAACGCATCAATGCTTTTACCTATTTGCAATTTTATCAAGGATTTATGCTGGCACTTGATTCATTAAAAAAAGCTGGGCTGCAAGCAGAAGTTTATGTTTTTGATTTGGACAATAATGTAAGCCTGGCACATGATATCATTAAAAAAGAAGAGATGCGTTCAGCTGACCTCATAATTGGGCCGTTTCACAACGAACCTTTTGCCATTGTTGCCGATTTTGCCAAACAAAATAGCATTCACATCATTAACCCTGTTGTTTCATCCGGAAACCTTATTGTTTCTAATGGCCATTTGATAAATGTTGCTATGACTGCTTCTACTCAGCTTGAACAATTTGTCAGGCACATAAAATCCAAGCACCACGATAAGAATATTATTCTTGTGCACAACAATACAAACAATGAAAGAAATATCCTCAATATTTTTGAAAGCTATTGGAATAGTATTGAAACCCAACCATCAGGATTATCTTTCCATAAAGTAGCTTATAACATCAATGGTTTAGCCGGTGTCAGACAAAAAATTAAAGCTGACCAAGAAAACCTGATACTTTGTATTAACACCAACGAAGCCTTTGTCTCTAACTTTTTGAGACTGCTTAACACATTGATTGACCACAAGGATAAAGAAAATAACAATATATCGCTCTATGGCTTGCCCAGTTGGCAAAACTATGGCAACCTTGAAATATCATATTTGCAAAACTTAAACTACAGATATTTTTCAACGGCATTTGTTGACTACAATGAAATAAACACCATAAATTTTATTAAAAAATTCAGAGACAAATATGCTATAGAGCCTAATGACTTTGCTTTCATGGGCTATGATATGGCTATGTACTTTTCATATTCTTTTTACAATTATGGTAAAGATTTTACAAACTGTATTAACGACATCCCTGTAAAAACATTAAGAAGTGCTTACGAGTTCCGCTATAACAATAGCACAAATGCATTTGAAAATACCTACCTGAATTTTTTAAGATACAAAGACTACGAACTTATTAAAGAATAGTATTGCCTGTACTTATTTACAGGAACGTTGTAAAAGAAAACACTATTGACTTTTATCTGACAAAAGTTTCTTCAGCGCAAACAATTCATCTCTCAACCTTGCTGCATCCAGAAAATTGAGATCCGATGCGGCATCATTCATGGCCTTTTGTGTTTTGGATATGGCTTTTTTAAGCTGCTCTTTAGTCATATAAGGCACTACAGGGTCGGCTGCCATAGACACTTGGTTCCCATCTTCATACCTGTATTTTTCATGGCTGTTTGCCACAGCTGTTTGACCAAATATGGCCTGTTTGTTTTTTTCAATTTGTCTGGGCTTGATATTATGTTCTTTATTATATTGAATTTGTTTATCTCTGCGCCTGTTTGTTTCATCAATCGTTCGCCTCATGGAATGCGTAATTTTATCAGCATACATAATCACATGGCTGTTAATATGTCGTGCAGCTCTTCCGGCAGTTTGTGTTAAAGAACGCTCCGAGCGTAAGAAACCCTCTTTGTCGGCATCAAGAATAGCAACTAAAGAAACCTCCGGCAGGTCGAGGCCTTCCCGTAAAAGATTCACGCCTATTAAAACATCAAAAGTGCCAAGCCTTAAATCCCGTAGAATTTCAACACGCTCAAGTGTGTCAACCTCTGAATGTATATAACGGCACTTAATATTAAAGCGTGTCAGATATTTTGTAAGCTCTTCGGCCATTCGTTTTGTTAATGTCGTTACAAGTACCCTATGTTTCACCTCCACGCATTTGCGAATTTCCTCCATTAAATCATCAATCTGATTAAGGCTGGGGCGAACCTCAATAACAGGGTCTAATAAACCGGTAGGTCTAATGACCTGTTCAACAATAACACCGCCGGTTTTTTCCAGTTCATAATCGGCCGGAGTGGCACTGACATACATCAACTTATCAACAACAGACTCAAACTCTTCAAATTTCAAAGGACGATTATCTAAAGCAGCAGGCAAACGGAACCCATACTCTACCAGGTTTTTCTTGCGCGAACGGTCACCCCCATACATAGCTTTTATCTGCGAAATAGTAACATGACTTTCATCAATAACAGTAATAAAATTATCAGGAAAGTAATCCAGCAAACAAAAAGGACGTGCGCCTGGCTTGCGGCCATCAAAATAACGTGAGTAGTTTTCTATTCCTGAACAATACCCCAGCTCTCGCATCATTTCAATATCATATGTTACACGCTCTTCAATTCGTTTAGCTTCCAAATGCCTACCGTTATTTTTGAAAAAAGACACTTGTTCGACCATGTCATCTTGGATTTCCTTAATAGCCTGTTCAAGTTTATCGCGCGATGTATTGAAAATATGCGCCGGATATATGGATACCATATCATGCGATTTGATGATGCGTCCGGTAGCTGGCTCGAAAGATTCAATAGCATCTATCTCGTCATCCCAAAAACTTATACGACAACCAAAATCAGAATAAGCCACATACACATCTACCGTGTCCCCTCTTACCCTAAAACTGCCCCTGTCAAACAATTCATCGGTACGTGCATACATTGCTTCAACCAATTTATGCAAAAGGGCATTCCGACTCATTCGTTCGCCACGTTCCAATCTGATAATATTGCCTGTAAAATCATCGGGGTTTCCTATGCCGTATATGCAGGATACTGACGAAACGACTATCACATCACTCCTTCCGGACAGCAAAGAGGTTGTTGTACTTAAACGCAGCTTTTCAATTTCGTCATTAATGGCTAAATCTTTTTCAATGTAAGTATCCGTTACAGGTATATAAGCTTCAGGCTGATAATAATCATAATATGAAACAAAGTATTCGACAGCATTATCAGGGAAAAACTGCTTAAACTCACCATATAATTGTGCTGCCAATGTTTTATTATGACTTAAAACTAAAACAGGCATATCAAACTCTTTGATAACATTGGCCACCGTAAAAGTTTTTCCTGAACCGGTTACACCAAGCAACACCTGATGCTTCTCATTTCTTTTTATACCCGCTACCAAAGCAGCTATAGCTTCCGGTTGATCACCAGTAGGTAAAAAATCCGATACGAGTTTGAATATCACCAGTTTTTTTGTTTAAATTAATAATATCATAAAGTCTTTAACCCAGCCTGTATGCTTGAGACAAAATTAGCAAAATACTACGTAAGCAGCAAAAAAAGTGAACAACTAAAAAAAAAATGATTAATTTTACTTTTTAAAACGGTATAAACCTATTAAAATTTTCTCTTTTCAATAAACAAGGAGCCTGTCAGATAGAACAAATGAATCTTAAAAAAATGAATAAGAACAATCTCACAACTCTTTATAATTGAATAGTTAACCATTGAAATTTTTGAATAATACATGAACCTAACCATTACAAATATGAAAAAAACTATTTTTTTGCTTTTCGCTATTCTGTTCCTTATTGCAAAAGCATATTCGCAAAACATAACAGATCTGAAAACAGCCACTGATGTTGCCCGTTTATTTTATTATGAGCGTGTTCAACCCATCGAAAAAACAGCTTTTGAAAGCATTAAGCTGAGCGATTATCATGCCATATACAACGACACTTTGTTGCTCTATTATGTTTTTGAAGTTGAAAATGGGGGCTTCATTGTGGTATCCGGTTACACAGGCGTTGTGCCAGTCCTGGCATACTCTTTTGAAAGCTCGTATCAGTCTGAGAATTTGCCTGATAATTTCAAATCATGGATGGGTCATTATACAGAACAAATTAAGTATGCTGCAATGCAAAACCTACCTCCTGAAGCAGATATAGTTAATGAGTGGCAACGATTATCCAGTAATGATAAAAGCCAAAGCAAATATTTCAGTAAAGAAAAAACTGTTTTACCATTGATCAGTTCTCGTTGGAATCAAGGAAAGTTCTATAACGGTATGTGCCCTTTAGATGAGGATGGCCCTGGAGAAAGAGTGGTAGCAGGATGCGTGGCTACTGCCATGGGTCAATTAATGTACTATCATCGTTGGCCATTAACCGGTACCGGTTCTTACGCTTATAACCATGATACCTATGGCGTCATTTCAGCCGATTTTGGCAATACAACTTACGAGTGGGATGCCATGGCAAATACACTTCAAAAACCTAATAAGGCTGTTGCAAAACTACTCTTTCATATGGGGGTAGCGGTAGATATGAATTATGGTCCATTTGGTTCAGGAATGTGGAACCATAGTGCTGCGCGCTCTATGAGAAACTATTTCAAGTATGGCCCCGAAACAGAATATATTTTTAGAGACAGCACAACTTTAGCCTGGGACAGCATACTTATTGCAAATATTGACAATAAGAAACCTCTTTACTATGCAGGCTGGACACAGAACCCACTGGATAGCAGCGGGCATGCTTTTATTTGCGACGGGTATCAGGGCAGCGACTATTTCCACTTCGACTGGGGTTGGGGTGGTGCTTTTAACGGTTATTTTTACCTCCATAACCTTACTCCAGGTGGTGCCAACTTCAATTATAGACAAGAAGTTATTAAAGATATTTACCCCGACACCATAAATTACAATTATCCTGTTTATTGTAATGGCCCAAAGTGGCTTACCGGAACAGTAGGCTATATTGAAGATGGCAGTGGCATTAATACATACGCTCCCAATATTTATTGCTCATGGCTTATCGCCCCCGAACATGAGATTAATAGCATCACATTATCATTTGATTTATTTGATACAGCAGAAAATATTGATTTTGTAAATGTCTATGATGGTGCTACTACGACGGATCCCCTGCTGGGCTCCTTTAGTGGTCAATCATTACCACATGATGTGACTTCTACGGGAGATACTATGCTGATTACTTTTTCAACCAGCGACAGTACTTCCGGCTATGGTTTTAGAGCCACCTATTCAAGTGCTCTGAATGTTTATTGCTCTCCTATGACAGTAATCAGCAATACTTCAGGCATACTAAGCGATGGCAGCGGACAGTTCCCTTACAACCATTATACCAACTGTACATGGCGCATCCACCCCCCTAATGCAGAATATATTACCATTGATTTTTCTTATTTAGATACGGATACGCTTGATTACCTCGAAATTCTCGATTTTGGCAACCCACCCATTAGCGTGTTGGACAAATATTCCGGTAACACTACTCCTCCTGTTAAAACATACAAAACCAGTGCACTGATGATCAGGTTTAGAACCAATACTTTTAATCCGGGACTTGGTTGGGAATTTGAATACAGTTCATCGGCAACAAGTATTGATGAAATAACTAATGACCCAAGTGTCAAGCTTTACCCAAACCCTGCCAAAGATCAATTTCTCATTTACACACACAACACAACAATAAATGATATTACAATATTTTCTATTGACGGACAGCAAATAAAAAATATTAAAACACCACCTTCGAAAAGCTTATATGTCAATACTCAAAAATGGACTCCAGGAGTGTATATTGTGCATATTCAAACTGACAAAATAATTGAGATAAAAAGGCTGGTAATATATTAAACCTATAATACACAAAGACCCTTTGTCACGCACATCATACCTTTATCATTTTCCTTAAATCCGTAAGTAATTTGCTACTACGTGTCTGAATTGCACACCATCAGCGGAAATGCTCAACATTCCGCTCTTCACCATAGCTACAGCTAAGCTTACATTGCTCCTATTTGCGCTTCCCGCATCTAACCTGTATTATTGACAAAAGTAAACAAAAAAGTGTATAGGTATGATTCTTAAGCTAAAAAAGACCAAACCTTTGAAAGCATTTTTTGTTTCCTTTTTCGATTGCTCTTACTTCAGGCCATCTGCTGCTACCGACTGGTAAAAAAAATTATTAGAAAATTCGTTGCTCTCGTTTGTAATAAATGTTTAATCCGTCGGTATTCTCCATCGCCAAAAGCCACTTAACGCATAAGTTGTGAAAGCCTTGAAATAGTTTACTATATCAGCGCCTTTCGACGCCTCACATCTTATACCAAACCACTAACAAAGAAAACGCAGTTGAAATTTTTAGTTGGTTTGTTTAATGCCGACTGTTATTCAAGTCTAACGATAAGTCGGTATGACCTAAATTAAAAGCATGAATAATACAGGCTAATACCATACCGCTAATAAGGAAAAGGTTATTAAAATAGTTAGTATTCTTTTTTAATACTAACATATTATCAACAAATTATATTTTATTTATTTTTAATCAAATATTTTTTTATTTTTTTAATATTATAAAAATTATTATTACTTTTGGTATTATTATTAACCAAACTATTTTATCATAAAGAAAGTATTATTTTTCGCTATGGGACTTTTCTTAGTCGGAGTTATAGCTTCTTGTAATAAAGACTACACTTGTGAGTGTGAATATGATGATGGTACAGGGACTACTATTATCGCTGATTATAAGAATGTATCAAAACGTTTTGCAGAAAATTCTTGTGAAAAAATGGAAACAACTTACCCGGGCGTTTCTTGCACCTTGAAATAGCAAGCAGTCCTTTTGCGTAAGACTTTCTCAATTCTGAGACAGTTACTTTTGGCTTTATTCTAAATTAAATATGATTTAAGGGCAAACTCTTAAATAAAGCCCACGCATTTGTTGACACTAGTGCAGCCAAGGCAAATTCTTTTACCTTGTCTGTTTTTCCCTTTACC
>PXBB01000060.1 GCA_003565735.1 Bacteroidales bacterium | reverse complement strand
CATAGGATTCAACATAAAGACCAAAATCTATTTCATCTTCAGGCTGTATACTAATTGCATAGGGTTCGAGAACAACAAATATGACATCAAATGACTCATTAATACCATTGTCTGCAGAAACAACCAGAGTTGCCCCGTAAGTGCCTGCAACCAAACCCATAATTGGTGAAACTGTAAACTCAGCTGAATTTACATCATCATTCAGTGTTGTTGCTGTTAATTCGCCAATGTTAAAATTATCAGCGTCCGGACCTGAAATATCAACAGAAAGATTGGTAATAAATCCACTGCCTGTCCGCAAAACAGTAACTGTTTCTGATGGTGATGGATCATAACCGGCAATAACGGTTTCAAACTCAAGAGCCACTTCACCCCCAAGCTCATTGTTGTCAGAATCTTGAACGGTAATAGAGTATGAGTTTATGGATACTATATCAAAGGGTTCGGTTTCTGCTTGTGCTAATTCAAGATCTGGGTCTCCGGAGTATTCAAATACAAGTGTATATCCAATTCCATCTCTGTCTAATGTAAGCTCATCAAATGTTACTGTTCCGCTTAATATATCCTTAACGAGTCCTGTTGAGGGTTCCAATGTTGCAGCGCCTCCGGAGGGATCATTACCTAACCTGACCGTTAACTCCTGTGTTCCTGTAAGATTAACGATAGAGGGATTGCCATATGCATCGAAAGTTTGTATGGTAACGGTGCCAATGTTTACAGGCTCATCATCATTGTTTCCGGTGGCACCCAGAATTTGTTCAGTAATAACTAACCTGTCAACCACATTGGGCAGCACGTTTATCTCCAGGGTTCCCGGATTGGTTACCCATGGTGTTTCCACACTCAGATTCTGAAGACCTGCTCTGAAAAGTGTAATATCTTCAAATGTATAATCACCATCTTCAAATTGAACAACACCTTCGAAAAGAAGACCATCATTACCTTCATCTTCATTATCAGTAGCAAACGAAATAAAATGAGGACCATTCAGGGGATTGCCGGCTTTGTCCTGAGCGGTAATTAGTACCTCGAAAGGATCACCTGCAGAAGGGTCTTCATTGGGGACGAGTTCCAGAGAAAGGTTTGAGTTATCAGAATCTACAACTAAAACAGTCAAAAACTGTTGACTGTTTTCATCATTATCTAACCTAAATAAAGTATTTCTTTCACCTAAAGCATTATATGGTAGTGTTGTGAAAATGGAAGCAGCGCCATCTGTAAAATTTGTATCCAAATTATATAAAACCATAAATGCAGCAAAATCACCTACCAGTATGTTATATGAACCATTTCTTAAACTTCCATCAGAATTTGTAGCATTTATAATATTAACTTCAAAATTGACCCCGATTACTTGTGGTCCCGGATCAACAATATCAAAACTTCTTAAATCATTGATATTGCTAATATCGAATTCATCTGTTTCTATAAATCCTAGACTTTCATTTACAGCTGTGAAAACTAAAGTATATCCTTCACCCTCTTTGTTAATGGTAAGATTATCAAAAGTGGCCATGCCACTGCTGATGTCTTTTGTTAAATCACCTCCCAGGTTTGCATCTTCAAATTCAGAAGCATCATTGCTAATACTTGCAGTTATATTCTCGGTACCGCTTAATCCAACTATAGAAGGGTTACCAAAGGCGTCCTGAGTTTCTAATATAACCGTTCCCACATTAACAGGCTGGTTATTATTGGTACCACTTCCTCCTGTGGGTTGCTGTGTGATGACCAGTTGAGATGCTGCAGCAGCAATCACTTCAATATCCAGCGTTTCTGTTGGCAAAATGGTTTCTATGGCTATTGTAATCTGGTTTGGGTCGGCTGCTTTGGTTAGTGTTACTCCAAAGGTTGCCGCTCCTTCTAAAAAGCTAACCTCTTCGTTAAACACCACTCCTTCATTGAGTTCACCGGCAATATTGCTGGTAACGTTAACTGTAAAAGAGCCATTGAGTAAACCATTTGAAGTGTTTCTGGCATCTGTAATATCAAGATTAAATTCAACTCCGGCTGTCTGAGCATCTGTAATCTCAGCCACATCAAAACCGGATACATTTTCAGCTACATTTACATCTTCAATCGTTTCATCATTTGTGATCCCGTTAATACTAACGGTCAGATCATGATTCCCCAGCTCATTTAAAATCAAGGGAATGAAAGCCTCTCCGTTACTGAAAATAACAGGTCCTGAGAATACCAGCCCATCAGCTGTACTACTGGTAACAGCAACTTCCGTTTCACCTTCAAGGTCAGAACCATTAACCAGAGTAGCATTTGTAATTTGAAGATTAAATGCAAAGCCCGAGAATTGCTGCCCGGGGTCTACTATGGTAAAGCCCGACTGGTCTTCCAGGACTTCAATGATAATGTTCTCGGATACCCCATTAATTGTCACTGTCAATTCATGTTGGGCAATTTCTGATAATGCAATATTAAAAGTTGCATGCCCTTCAGTAAAATTGATTTCCTGATTTAAAATATTTCCGGTCTGCTGGGCACTGGTTACATTGACCAGAACATTCCCATTCATTAACTCACCGGCAGGGTTTATTGCATTTGTAATAAATACCGGGAACTCAATGTTTTCATATTGAGGAGAATCTGCTGTTACATCAAATTCTGATAAATTGCTAATTCCAGTAACATCAAACGGACCAAATGCTACAGATTCAAGTCCATCAGAACTGAATTCAATTATAAACCCTTGACCCTCTTTGTCTATACCAAGCCCGTTAAATATTGCATTTCCGTTTTCTGTAAAATTCTGTTGTGTATCTCCCGTCAGTTGGGCATCTTCTGGGTTTACAATCAAAGCAACATTAACCTGGACATTTGTTGAAAGGGTGCTATCTGTTGGATTCCCATACTGATCCTGTGTAATAATTGTGAAAGCCGGTGAAAAGATTGCGGGTTCATCATCGAAGGTTCCGGTAACCGGGGTATCTGGCTCCACTTCAATTGCAAGTCTGATAGCAATTGTGGGGTGAATCGTTAACAACAAGTCTTCATTTTCCGGAATTGTTTCAACATTTACTGTGATTACATGATCGGTTGCACTTCCAAGTATTACATTTTGAAGTATCCCCGAGCCATCGTTGAAATTAACAATCTGCTGCCAAACAACTCCCTGCTCATCTCCAAAGCTTTCTTCAGGAATGTTTGTACTTACAGAAACCGAAAAAACTCCATCCAGTATAACACCGCCAAAATCTTTTGCATCGGAAATGATAAGGTTGAAAGGTTCCCCGGCTATTAATTTCTGTGAGTCATCTTCAAGTTCAACATTAAATCCTGAGCCCAGATCAAGATTTCTCAAATAGGGATAAGTTTCATTTTCAATGATATTCCAAATTCCGTTTGTTCCGAAATCCCAGCCCGTATAATTTGCCTGTGTAAGCATTTGAGCTGTGTTTCTACCTGAACCTCCTGCACTTATTAGAGTTCCTGATGTTTCAATATCCCAATATGAACTGTTAACAAAAGCTGAGCTACCTTCCCGGTTCCCAATCAAACCTCCCACTAAAGATGCAGAAGTGTTAACCTCGAGATATCCATTAAAGTATGTATTTTCTATAATACCATTGTTTATCATGCAACCCACAAGACCACCTATTGCTGAGGCGGAAGATGAAAAAATCTCCAGGGTGCTTCCGGAATAACTATTGAAAATATCACCACTAGTGTTACACCCTACCAACCCTCCAAACTTCGTTGGATCTGATCCACTACCTGAAAAAATCACATGAATATTGGAAAAAGATTCATGTATTTTGGGCCTTCGAATTGTTGCTGGATTGGAAGAGCTGGTATTGTTGGCACCCACAAGTCCACCGGTTTTGCCGTCACCGGTAACACTACCTCCTATTACATAGCATTTTTCTATGGTTGTATTTTCACCACCGGAAACTCTTCCAACCAAAGCACCGGTATTTGTTCCACCGATAACATTTGCATTGATAAGGCCGAGATTTTTAATGCTAACTGAAAGTTCATTATCTGACTCCGGAGGACCATATAAACCGAATAAACCAACATCATTATCTCCCGGCAAATTAATGCTAAGATTCAGAATTCTAAAACCGCCTCCGTCAAAATGACCCGTAAACCTTTGACTGGTAACCCCACCACCAATGGGTATCCATGATTCTCCATTCAAATCAATGTCATTAGTTTGGATAAAATAAAATCCATCTATGTAATTCCTCACGCTATCCAAATGCTCAGCAGTAGCTATCTGAAAGGGGTCGGTTTCTGTTCCGGTCCCACCTGCAAACTGCCCAAACAAATTACCTGTGGCAGCTAAAAAAAGAAGAGT
>PXBB01000106.1 GCA_003565735.1 Bacteroidales bacterium | reverse complement strand
GAGGACAGCAGTGAACGAATTGGTATTGGCGAACTGAATATTACAGCCATTGATGTAAACCCGCCTGTTATATCTAACACCTCACTATCCGTTTCTGAAACAGAGTCAGATTATACTGTAACTTTTGAAAAGGCTACGGATAATGTAACTGCTCAAGAATTACTCGTTTACAAACTATTCTCAGCATCAGATGAGGAAGATCTATCGCTTGAAAATATTCAAAATCAAACGCCCGAAGATGAGGGCACGGATGTTGATCAGTTAACGGGAACAGGTAATGCGGGAGAGTTTAAGTTTGCACGAGTTCTTGTTGAAGATACAGCAGGTAATATAGCTCTGTATGACATAGTTGAGGTTAAAATAGAAGACCCGCAGATAACCTTATTCACTGTTACTCCTACAGAAATTGAAATGGATCAGGAGGAAAACAGAACTGTTAATGTGGAAATTGAAGGCATAGATGGCGCAAGCGAAAAGGTCTTTATAGCTTCACTTAATACAGATATTGTTACAGTAAGTGTCGCCGAGATTACAGGATCGGGTTCGTTTACAATTAATAGTTTAATAGGTGATGGTGGGTTTGTACAAGTAGAGGTTCAGAGTGAGTTTTCTAATCAAATAAGAACTATTGATGTTACTGTACAAGAATATGAAGATATAGAAGGCGGTGAATCCGTAGAACAACAATTTGAAACAGCATGAGCAAATATACACCACAACCCGTAGGAAATTTTGAATTTGATCTGACAAACAGAGATAAATATACTCTATCCCCTGTGAATCAGATGGATATTAACATTCTTGAAGGCGTAGCATTAACAAGTCCAATCGCAGGCGCTACAGGAGTGGCTTTAGATGCTCCGCTTGTTTGGGAAGCGCTGGGCGATATAGACCGCTACAGGGTGGTTGTTCGTCTAAACTCTGATAATTCAATTGTTTACGATCAAAAAGTAAAGGGAACAGAGTTTGCACCGCCTGAAAATTGGCAGTCACAAACTTTGTATAATTGGCAAGTTTTTGCTCAACGGGGGGTTGGAACAACCCCACCATCATCTATTGATTCTATTGGTATATCAGGATCAAACACACTCCCGATTAATGGTTCTCGGCAATATAATATTAGTATAGAAAGTACAGGTGATATTAGTACAGCCTTCACAGCCACTTCTTCTGATCCAACAAAAGCTACGGTTTCACAAGATGATGATGTTGTAATTCTTACATACGTATCAGGAGATGTGCTTGATGAAGTGACTGTTACTGTAGAAGCGGATGCAGACAATACAAAAACAGATTCAATTGTTGTTACTATAACTGAAGCGCTTGGATATTCAGACGATGAAGCAGGTGATCTTCAAGCACTGAAAGATATTGCCGATGTAACGGATTTTGATAACTGGACTAATGTTCAGGAGAATGATCGTGTATGGGATTTACAGGCTACTCAATTACCTGAACCTGATGCTAATATATGGTTTGGAGTACAGACAGAAATTATAAATGGCGAGCGAAGAGTTATTCATCTTGACCTTCAATCAGGAACACATTCACCGCCAACTCCCGGCTCATTGCCTGATGGATATAGTGTTTGGGGTGATCCGATTGGTAATAATCTGAGTAATTCTGAACTTGTTAATGGTGAGTGGGTATTAATAGCAGGAAAAGACTTTCCTGACAGTATTGGAAACCTGCAAGAGTGTGAGTATTTCAATGTAAAGCACAATAATCTTTCAGGTGCTATTCCTGATGGATATTCAAACATGCGGTCATGTATCAGGCAGTTGTGGAGTGGACATCCCAGAGAGCCTAACTTTGGAACTCCGGGACAGTTTTCCCCAGCTTCTGCCACCCCTTCCAATCATCCAAGTGCCACAGGAATACCATCATCAGAAGGTGACAGTAAACTGAATCAAGCTCTTAATAATTGGGAAAGCATTCTTGAGTCTGATGTTTCTGCAATGCAAGAGTTGGAAGTTTTTGAAGCTTCGGGTACAGGATCATTAACAGGCAATATTCCTGATTTTTGGAACCTGCCTAAAATTAAAGGTCTTTTTATACACCGGCAGAATTTTACAGGTGGACTTCCTGCGCATGTTGGTAATGCAACAACTCTTAGGATTGTTCAGATGTTTGGTAATCCAAATCTTGGGGGTGAAATTCCTGCAAGCATGGGTAATTGGACAGACTGTTATGAACTAAGAATTTCAGGCTGTGGATTTACAGGTGTCATTCCTGAAACATTCGGGAATTTTGTGGGATTAAGAATGCTTACATTCTCACATAACCCATTTGATCCTCAGCCATTCCCCTCATTCTTATTCAATGGTGATGCTGTTAATACAGGTGGGATTACCTATAGAAATGAACTCCTTTCATTGTGGTTGTTTAACAATGCAAACATTGTATCCATGCCCGAAACATTTCTCACGAACATATATGACCGCGTAAGTGTTATTCAGATTGAGAATAATAACATTGATCAGGAAGTTCCAGCGTGGCTGACAGATTTTCCAAGACTGATAATTCTTAATATAAGTAATAATGATTTCTTCGGTGAGCTTCCTGCTGAGTTTCATAATCCTGATTCAAGAATCTACTCAGGTGGAGAACAGTACGCTACAGGGCGAATAAGAAATTTATATTTTCATAGAAACTTGAATTTAACAGGCGCATTACCATCAGTAAACTTCAATTCAACAAGCCTTCAAAATCTCTATTTTTATCAGTGTGATTTTAACGGTAGCCTACCTGTAGAATGGGGCGATATTGTAACAAATGATAGCAATAGGGATTTAGACATCAGGTTGCATCAAAACAATCTTGCTGGATATGTAGACCCTACCATCGCAGGGCTTGAAGTTAACGGGGCAGGCAGAGAATGGATACGGCTTGAGATGTTGACTGGTAATAATTTTTCAAGCTCTGATCTTGAAGATTTTGAAGCAGAGCTTGCCAACAACCACCCGAATTTAACAATCACTTAATAACAAAATTATGGCATTTTCAGGAAATGGTACTGGCGTTGATTTTGAGAACGCTTTTGAAATTACAACTCTTGCTGAGTTACGAGAAATTAATGACTATCTCGATGATAGCTCAAACACATCAGGAAATCATGATGTTCATTTTAAGTTAATGAATGACCTTGACGCTACGTTTGCAACACAAAATGAATCGGGTGATTATTATAACGCAGGTGCAGGATGGGATGGTCTTGCAAGCGTAGCGGCTACCAGCAATCAATTCTTTGGACATCTTCATTTCAATGGTTTTAAAATTATTGGTTTGAAGATTAATCGAGACGTAGACAGGATTGGGTTATTCCGGTATTTTTTCGGAACCGCTTACGATGTATGGATGGAAGATGTAGACATTACAAACGCAGCCCTTGACTCAGGTGCGTTTGCGGGGAGAATTGAAAGTCCTGAAGGGAAGGGCGTTTTTGGATGGCAGGTGACAGGGAGTGTTTCTGGCCCAGCTTTTGTCGGTGGTTTGTTTGGGAGTTCTCATTTTTCAGGCGCAACAGGTATAGTTCGGGATGGTATTAATTATGCCTCACTCACAAACACAGGTGATCATATTGGTGGTGCTTGTGGGAGGCTGGTTGCATCAGGAGGTTTGAAGCTTGATAAGTGCATCGGTATTGGGTCAATAACAACGGGTAACTCAAGTAGGGCAGGTAAAGTGGTTGGTAGGGTTCTAAGCTCCGAAGATGTAACAAACTGCTTTGGTCTTAATGATGATGTAGGAACGGGGCAAGGTGATCCTACAACAATACTTACACAGTCTCAACTTCGTGATATTGATACGTATACTGATCTTGCCACTACAGGTCTTGATGAAGTCTATGATATGGTTCTTAAAAGCGCATTTGATGGTAGTCAAGCATGGGCCATTAATGATGGTGTTGCTTATCCAGAGCCGGGCTTTACCCTTGATGCCGCCCCTTTACCTGCGGGTAATTTTAAGATCAACGGTGACAATAAAGAAGGCGCTAATGTAGTGTTGATTCAGGCTGATGATAAGGACTTTCTTAATGTTACCGTGCTTGATACCCTTACAACAGACGCATCAGGTGATTGGGAATATACAGGAGAGTCATATGATCCTGAAAAAGAACTAGGTGTATTAATCGACTACGTAGAAGGCGGTGAAAGATGGTCAAGATTTAAGTGGGCTGAATGAAGCGATTAAAGAATATTGAATTTATAGCAGAAGGTGGTGGAAGGTATAATGTGTATCTGGATGGAGAATTAATTTCATGGCACAACACATTCCACAAAGCACAGGAACGGGCTACACAGTTGATTATAGATAATCCTG
>PXBB01000004.1 GCA_003565735.1 Bacteroidales bacterium | reverse complement strand
CTTACAGCATAAACCCCGTGGCTCATGCATCATCTTATGTATGGTCTTTGCCCACAGGAGCATCCGGAAGCAGCTCCGGTAACTTTATCAGCGTTGACTTCGGAACTTCTGCTGTCAGCGGGAATATCTCTGTAAAAGGAAGCAATGCATGTGGCCAGGGCACAGAAGTCTTTAAAAATATTACCGTGCATAATAAGCCAACGACCCCCTCTATAACTTTAAATGGAAATATCTTGCTTTCTGATGCTCCTGCAGGAAACCAATGGTATGATCAGGATGGCATAATACCGGGGGCTGTCCAGCAAAATTATACGGTTACATCAGATGGTGATTATTATGTTATTGTAACTATCTCCGGATGCAGCTCCGAACCCTCAAATACAATAAATGTTGCAACGACAGGTCTTGCTTTATACGATGAAAATGCTCCGGCTAATTTGTATCCAAATCCATTTTCTGATAAGCTATACATTGAAAATGTCACTGGCGACAATATCTCTTTTAAAATATATAATAGCTTTGGGCAGCTTGTGCACAAAGGTCAGCTTATAGATAAAACCGTTTGGGATGCAAAAAACTTTGCTTCAGGTCTATACTTTATACGATTTGAAAATCAAGAAAGCTTTAGCTTTGTGAAAATTGTTAAAGAATAAAAATGTTCTTGCTATATTTCCGGTTTGTATCGCTGAGACCTGAATTAGATGTCAGACATGGGAAGCAATAATAGGGGAATAGTAGCTGCTGATATTTTCCCTACAGGAAAAGACAAGAGCTTGCTCCCATTTATTTGATTGTTACTAAGGAACACACCGTAGAAAGATTCATTAAGCAGATTAAAAGGGATAACCTATACCTAAGTTAAAATTCACCCTTGACATTTTCATATTGTTTACTACCCATCTGTCATTGGGTGCTTTAGCCGGGTCTCGAATGGGTATGGCTGCGTCTAAGCGCACAATAAAAAAAGAGAAATCGAGGCGTAAACCAAAGCCACCACCGATGGCAATCTGCTTATAAAAATTATCCAGTTTAAATTCTGCACCGGGAAACTGCTCATTTTTTTCACGATACCATATATTCCCGGCATCTACAAAAAGTGCGCCTTCCAAAAGTTTATAAATATCAAAACGGTATTCAACATTGCTTTCCAAATATATGTCACCGGTTCTGTAAAGCCTCATTCCACTATCATCACTATAGCTTCCGGGGCCAAGTTGAAATAGTTTCCACGCCCTGATACCATTAGCACCACCCACAAAAAAACTTTTATCAAATGGCATCACTCTTAAGTTGCCGTAGGGTATCCCAATCCCCCCTGCTGTTCTAAAAACAAACGTATTGTGTTTGTTTAAAACATAGTAATACCTGTAATCAACATCAAGCTTTATGTATTGTGCATAACGGATATTAAAAATTTTGTAACTGCCAAACTCATCCTGATTAGATCCCAGTAAGCTGTTAATCCCGCGTAATACATTTCCGGAGGTTTCGATATTACCTCTGAAGTAGGTAAAATCTCTTATTTTCCCCACTTCTTGTGTGTTATAGATAAAGCTGTACTTCAAAGAAACAGATAGGTGGTCCTGATAGCTGAGCTGCAGTCTTCTGTCTCGTATAGCATTGACAATTTCGATAAATGATGAGTCCGGAGTTATTTTAACAGAACTGATTTCTAGAGGATTTAACATATGCTTTTTTGAAGACGATTCGCTCCATTCGTAACCAAAAGAAGTGTTGAAAATATAGCGTGTATAGTCAGGCCTTCGCTGATAGTTCAAGCCAGACCTTATGGTTGTTTTAGGTCTGAAATATTTAGGAAAACGCTCCTGGCTGACAGGTATTAAAAACTGAGGGATATCCAGTCCAATACTGACACCTGCTTCTACTGTATTAAAGGGGAGTTGCTCATACACATCTTCTGAACCATCATCCGACAATATCCTCTGGGCTTCGAGAGCTCCGTTTAGTCTTAAACTGAAAAGTTCTGCATTGCGAAAAAGATTACGGTTTTGAAAAGAAAAATTTCCCGCCAAACCCAAGTTCCCACCGGAGTTTGTAACATCAGTGGCAATATCGTAGTAAAGTAATGGCAAAGGTGTAAGCTCTATGCGACTATCTAAAGCACGCATGATTAAATCGTCCTGAAGGGTATCTTTATTTTCAAAAAAATGAATATTAATAAACCTGAAATTTCTCAGCCCGGATAAGCTTCTATATGTTTGTTCTACATCCTCCAGATTGAAAAACCGTCCTTGCCTAAAAAAAATGGACTGAGTTATCACAGGGGAGTTGATATGTGGTGCTTCACTGCCCACAAAAAAGTAATTATTAAAGGCCCCTTCCTGCCGCCTATCAGGGATTTGTACCAGCATAGTATCAAGCTTTTGAGCATCCTGGCGGTGTGCCCTAAACTTTGGATAAACATAAATGTCATTGATAATATAGCGCCTGTGAGGTACTTTTCGTAAGGGTTCTATGCTGTCAGTAGTTTTTGCTACAGGGCTCATTACCAACACATTTATGTTAACAGCATGATGACCTAAGGCGCTGTCAACTTCGAACCTGATAAATTCTCGGGAAAATCTATAGTACCCCCGGTTTTTCAAAAATTTGGTCATACGCTCGCGTTCTTTTTGCATTACGTTGACATCGTATCTTTCGCCTCGCTGGATCAATGAGTTTATGGTGTCGTAAAAAATATGTGGGACAATATTGGGATCTTCTATAGTGTACTTAATATCATTAACAATGTATGGTTGGCCTGCTTTTAAATTATAGGTTACAACAGCCTTATTGCGCCTTCTAAAAGAAATGTCCTTATGACCTGTTGCATTAAAAAAACCTTTGTTATTGAGGTATAACAGTTGTTGATTAAGCGATGTTATGGCCATTACCGTATCAAGTATAACAGGAGGCTCTCCAATGGTATTCTTGAGTGTTTTCTTGATGCGGTTTTCTTTCCCGTAATCTCCTAAATTATAGGCTCGTAAATGGAAACGGTAAAATCCTAAAAGGCGCCTGTTTGGCTGCTGTCTGATAAGTCTGTCAAGGTCGCTTCTACTGACATCTCTGGTATCAATTTTGATACGGTTTTTTGTAAGTAAATACTGACCTTCAGGCACCCTCCTGCTTATGCTGCAAGCACTTAACAAAAGCAAGCCTAAAACAATGAAAAAAATATTATAAGACAAACGCATCAACCCAAAAAATTTTATTCTTTTTTGCCTTTCATTATGTTCGCATCAAAAGCCAGTGGCAGCAAACTCTTGACAGAATCAGTCACAAGAACCTCGCCATTATTACCATCCATAATAATTTTTACAGAACCTTTGGACAGCATTTCATACTCAACCATAACTTGCCTGCAAGCACCACAAGGCGTAAGGGGTTTTTTTGACAAGTTGTTGCGCCCCTGTGCTGTAATAGCTATTGCTTTGACTGCCATGCCCGGATAATTTGAAGAAGCTGAAAACAAAGCAACCCGTTCTGCACACAAACCTGATGGATAAGCTGCATTCTCCTGGTTGTTGCCCGTTACTATAGTACCATCTTCTAATAAAACGGCTGCCCCCACTCTAAAACCCGAATAAGGTGCATAAGCGTATGCCGAAGCTTTTAAAGCGCTCTCGAAAAGAACCCTCTCAGTATTTGGTAACTCTTTTTGGGAAGCGTATGCTGAAATATTGGTCACAATTTTATGCTTCTTCATAATTTTTATACTTGTTATGGTTTAACACTATATTGCCATTATATCAACCCAAGTTTTTTTGAAGTCCAAAAACAGTAAAATTATTATCTTCACAAAAATACTAATTTAATCTTTAGTCGAAAAATATAATTGCTGCCCTTATTGAAAAAAACACATGTATAATACGGATTAGTATTATAATTCTCAAATTTCTTTAATATTACGTTATAGGTATTAGGTTATTACTGATTGTTTATTGAAATATCTACTTTGAAGTGGTAGTCCGGCAATGAGTAAGGAGTCATAAAATCTTCCGAATTCATATCAGGGATGTATGCAGCACATAAGGTGCGGTCAATATGAAAAATCTTATGTTTTTTATCATCCGGACAGCCATCTAATATACCAAGCATGACATCCCATCTGATATGCTCCGGTGTCGCTCCGTAATCATGCCAGACAATGATTGACGATTGATTTTTTAGCAGTTTAAATGCTGTTGCTGTGTCCTTTTTAACAGCATCGTAGTGATGGTCTCCATCAATAAAAATAATATCAAATTTTCTATGCAGCTTTTCAAAATCATAAGTGTGAGAATGTCCGGCAATATGGGTCACTCCGGGGATGTCTTTTGAGAAGAACTTATGTGCTCCGGCGTAGGCTTCTGATTTTCCCATCTCTAAAAGAGATTCGGTTGGCAAGTTTAAGGTGTAACAACGTTTAACAACTTTCGCCATATTAGCAACACTCTCGCCCCGCCAGGTGCCGATTTCAAGATAATCCGTAGCATTGATGTGGCGTGCCAGCTTTTTGAGCATAGCCAAATCCATGGGCGTTGAACCTCCTTCTAAAAAAGCGTAAGGTTCGACGGTTTCATTAAAATTCCTATCGAAATCTGTTATGTGCAGTTGCGGAAACCCTCGGCTCATACCGTATTTTTTAACAACCAGCGATTGATAATATGCCGGCGTTTCTAATACCAGATTTATTAAGTACGGTTTTTGAAAAATACGCCATAAACCTCTGAAAAATTTGAAAATTTTATTCATGGTTTTATCTTTTTAAAAATCTTCTTAACAGGTTGCGGGCTTCAACAAAATCTTCTCTGGCAGGCAGCAGCTTAACCCAGGATATTTTGGTCTGTTTAATAAAAACAATACTTACAAAAATGCCCATCAAAGTGAAAGAAAATACTGTGGCTAAAGCTGCGCCATAAATATTAAAGTATGAAATCAAAAGTGGGCATAAAATAAGGGTTGACAACAAGCCTATCAGCGTCGAAAATGTGTTGATGTGGTATTGACCGCGCCCAGAAAAATAATGGCCGATAATTATTGCCAGATTGTATATAATGATGCCCGGTGCTAAAAAAAGAATGATACTTCCTACGCTGCCAAATTCATTGCCAAACAAAAACACAAAAAATTGCGCCGGAAGTAAGAGCAAAGGTAAAAGCATGACAATACTTATTATTACTGATGTTTTTAAAAGCTTGACTGTAAGAGTACGTGCATATATCTGATCGTTTGAATTGGCTATGCGTGCATACTGCACAGTGGCTATGCTTTTGCTGATTAACCAAACAGACTCGACCAATGATACGGCATTCGAATAGATGCCCACACTGCTTTCTCCCGATAAGCCTAATAAAAAGTAATAACTCAGTCGGATGCTTAATAATTGAAAAATATGGCTCAATTGATTCAAAAAACCATAACGAAACATTTCTTTTAATAGTTGCTTCAGGTCTGTATTTTTTCTTGTTGATTTTGGGCCTAATAAAGGCCACACATACAAAATACTCACGATAAAGCTAAGGCTATAGCCTGCATAAAGAGCTATAATATAAGCATGAATGCTTTTGTTTTCTTGCACAAAAAAAAGAAAAGATAAAACAAGTACTACAGAGAAAATCTGTATAACAGCCACAAAATTTTTTCTATAAATGCGTTCATGCCCTAAAAGAACCATCATATTAATAGCTGTAAAAGAGCTTATCAGGCTTAAAATGCATATATGATGTACATATTGTTGAGGCACAAAAGAGAAAAAAGTAAGAAAAAAATACAAAATGGCTGTCACTATGATACTCCACACATAGGAAGGCAACATGACCAAAATGTCTTTGTAGCGCGGGATTAAAAAAACGAGTGTAGCACCTCCTGCAATGTTACACATCACCAATACCAGAGCAATTGTTGTAATAATTATGCTTTGCGAACCCTTGGCAGCAGCCCCCAAATATTGAGATACAATGATAGCTATCAGCAGATTAAAAATCGCCACGGCTACATTGCTGCCAAAAGTATTAAGTATTTTATTTATCAATTACAGCTTTATTTATAGTACAAAACTACGTTATTTTTAATAAATTAAGCAAAGGCATTACAGCCTAAAACATATTGCAAGTAAAAAAAATATTAATGTAAATATTTTAGAATGAATCAATAATTGAAGAAAAAATATTTTTGCCGTCTGTGTTGTGAAGTTCTTCATCAGCTGCTCTTTCCGGATGAGGCATCATGCCAAAAACATTGCGCTTTTTATTGGTAACACCGGCGATATTCAGTAAAGAACCATTAGGGTTAGCTTCTGGAGTAATTTTGCCATTTTCATCGCAGTATGTGAACAAAATACCGTCGTCATCATTAAGCTTTTTTACAACATCATCTGGTGCAAAATAGCGCCCCTCGCCATGAGCTATAGGAATTTTTAGCGGCTTTGACAATGGATACCCTTTGGTAAGTAAGCTGTCTGTTGTTTCGGAACGTATGTAAACGTTCTTGCAAATAAATTGCTGGTTGTTATTATGCAATAATGCGCCCGGTAATAAGCCTGTTTCACATAATATTTGAAAACCGTTGCAAATACCCATAAGATACCCTCCTTTTTGTGCAAACTTTACAACTTCTTTCATGATTGGCGAGAAGCGCGCTATAGCTCCCGAACGCAAATAATCACCATAAGAAAAGCCCCCTGGCAAAACAATAAAGTCACATGCATGTAAATCCGTATCTTTATGCCACAGTTTTACCACTTCTTGCTTAAAAATCTTTTCAAGTACATAAATCATATCATGGTCACAATTAGACCCCGGGAATATAACAACACCAAACTTCATATTTTTTTTTTAATGGTTCGTTCAAAATTCTTATCACTATAACTTACATCTTACAAGTTGCTGTACTCTTTTTTATTCTAAGATTTACGAAGCTTTGCGAAAAAGATGTATAGCATTTGCAAAGATAGAAAATATTTTTTTCTAATTAAATCCCCCTCTCTTCAAAGTGGCTAATTGAGAGTTCGGTTTACAAATTCAGGCTAAAAATAATGATGCAATAACAGGTTAAATATTTTGCAAACCCCATCATCTATAAAACCCGAAAATACTGCCTATATCTTCGGGCATAGATGTGGTCAGTTCTTGTATCCGAAGATTGGCATTGAGGATGAGATTTGTGAGACACGCACTATCAGGCAAAAAACCAAGCGCGCCATTAATAAACAAAATATCTTTAATAATCCCGCAACAACCTCCAAAAAAACCATGCTTCTGACCTTTTAAAATAATCGTAGTGGGATTTGTCAAAAATATTTTGAAATTCAATCGGGACATTGTTTTATAAATACCGTTATCGGAAGTGATATATGTGCCGTTAGGTAATGGCAACAAGTTACAGCGGGTATAAGCTTGCTTTACATTTATGAATTGCAGGTTTTGAGTGAATTTTTTCAAAGCAGGGTCTGTTACTTCACATTTATGAACACATATTTTATCTGTTACTACCGAATTATAACGCGCACTTTCGGGATATTTTCTGCCTGCATCAAACTGGCCGGGGATAATATCAATATGGTGGGATTTAAGGGTGTGGATTACATAATCTGGTGTATTAGGAGCTGCAACAACAATGTGGTTGTTAATAGGCGTCAGGTATATGTCAGGATGGTTACGTATGCTTTGGTAAACAGGGCTGATCCCTTCGAACAGGCATAATTCTCCGTTTCTCTTCAACTCCTCTTTTGCTGCCGGACTGATATCTTTAGAAGCTATAATCAACATGATAGTGATATTTTTTTAGAGCATCATCAGTTTTAAATGTAACCTTTTTAAACCTTTTCAATAATTCTTTTTTATTAGCGGCTTTATACCCAATAGCATGATTGATGTCGGAGGGATTAACAGTCATAGATATCTGCTTATTGGGTTCTGAAGTCAGCTTGCTAAACAAATCTGCCCAATAGCTAGTCAAAACAAGTTCAGCAAAACAAGGGTGAAATGGTCCCGCTACAAGTCTTTTTTGATTTATTAAGTCAGGAGCAGGATGCAATCCCATTTTAAGGACTCTAACTCCTGCCTTTAGAAAAATAATCAGTAGTTTTTTTGTAGTTTCAACTGCTTGTGATATGGTAAGAGGTTTATAAAGCCCCTTTTTATACATGTTTTCGAGGGGCGTATCTTTAATGACAAGCAATGGGTAAATACGTGTTGTACTTGCCCCACAGCGCACAATAGCATGTGCTGTGGCTACAGAAGCATCTTCAGAATCGCCTGGAAGCCCCGGCATCATTTGCATACCAAGTTCAAAACCATAGCTGCGAATAAGTTGCGCCGCTTTTTCAACAGTAGCTGTCACATAGCCCCTTCCTGACCTTTTTAGAACCTCATCATCCATTGATTGAACGCCCAGTTCAATACTGGTAACACCATATTTTAAAAGCAAATCCAAACTGCCCGCATCAATAAAATCCGGACGTGTTGATATTCTTATACCATCAACCATGTTATTTTTTTTATACCGGGACGCTACTTCCAAATATGCTTTCTGCATATCTTCAGATATACCGGTAAAATTGCCTCCGAAAAAAGCTATTTCTATAATAGTTCCTGTCTTTCTCGGAATGGTTTTTAGATGTGCTTCTACAATTGTTTGTACATGATTTGAGTCCGGTATGCTACTTACAGAAGTCACTACTGACTGGTTACAATAAATACAAGACTGTGGGCAAGCCATTTCTGGCATAAATACAGGAATATTAAAATGGCGTATTTTTTCCATTTCACAAAAATGCTTTATGCCATCTCCTCATTTTCTTGCTGAGGCTGCATAGTAAAACTGAATTTGCTGCCTTTGCCAAAGACGCTATCGGCAAAAATATAGCCCTTATTTTTTTCCACCAGCTCCCTGCATAAAATAAGGCCTAAGCCTGTGCCTTTTTCTCCCATGGTGCCCTTAGCCGAAAATTTGGCATCTATCTTGAATAAGCTTTCCCGTATCTCTTCCGGAATGCCTAAGCCATTATCTTGAACAGAAAGCATTACATCATCATCTCTTTGTATAGCTGATACGGTAACAACTCCCCCAATATTCGAAAACTTTATGGCATTAGATATAAGATTACGCAACACCAAATTAAAAATTTGCTCATCGCTAAAAACTATCAGGTCTTGAGGGATATCCTTTTTAATGACAATTTTTTTTGTCGAAGCTTGTTTTTCAAAAATTTTAATAATCAGGGCAGCAGCATCCTGAAGTTTGAAATTTTTAGGATTAGGCTGAATGGCTCCGGTTTGCGAACGTGCCCACTCCAAAAGGTTTTCCAGCAACTCATTGGTATTGTGTACGACCTCTTTAATGTGCGTAAGAATTTGTTTAACTTTTTCAGTTTCATTCAAATCTATATTGCTTAAAAGGATTTCTGTAAATCCTAATATACTGTGAAAAGGATTTTTTAAGTCGTGGGCAATAATGGAGAAAAATTTGTCTTTTGTCGCATTGAGTTCATTAAGTTCATCAATATGCTTTTTATGCATACTGACATTATAGGCTACAAGCAAAATGGCTTTCTTATCTCCTGTCCATTTGATGAGTTGAAAAACAAAATCGTACCAACTGCCCAGTCGCTTAATAAAAACCTCTTTGCGTATGCTTCTCTGATACATGTTGTCGTCTTCATCAATCAGCTCTTTTGGCAAGGGCACAAATCCTGAATGGTCATCCTGAAAAATCGTTTTTTTATAATCCGCATTTTTATTGATTGAAAATTCCTTTTTAGCAGCTTCATTATTAAAGAGAATTTCTTGTGAGGCCAAATCAATAACGAAAACAAAAGCATCGATTTTGTCAAATATTTTGCTTAATTGCTCAATAAAAATGATTTGTCTTTGCTCCATTAAAACGCGTTCGGTAATATCTTTTTTAACAGCTGCAAATTTTATGATTTGATTATTTTCTTTTATTGGCGTAATGGTGGCTTGTTCCCAAAATATTTTACCGCTTTTGGCTTTATTTTTAAGCTGTCCTTGCCAGACCTGGCCGGATTTCAAGGTCGTCCATAAACTACTGTATAATGTGTCATTATGGGGCCCTTCACTCAGGAACTCTAACTTTTTGCCCACCGTTTCCTGATAGTTATAACCTGTCATTTTTGTAAAACTCGGGTTCACGTATTCAACATTTCCTTGTGCATCTGTTATAATAATAGTATCATAATTTTGCTCTATGATAGTCTTAAATAAAGCAACTTGCCGTGTATTATACACTTCTTCTCTAATATCTTTTACAGCAATAACACGCATTTTTTTACCCATAAAAGAAATGGTCAGAGCTTCGATATCAACATCTGCAAAGCTACCCGATTTTATACGTAGTTTTGTACGATAGAAAGCGTTTTTGCCATTATCATTAATATCCTTTCTTATCGTTTGGTGCATTTCTTGGGGAATAAAGTCATATATACTTTTTTTCAAGACATCTTCTTTTTTGTAAGCTGTAAATTTCAAAAAGGCTTTATTGGTATCTGTAATAATCCCATTTTTATGAATAAGGTATCCGTCAAATAAAGCTTCAATAATTTGGTGTGCCCGTTTTGTCCTTTTGATGCGAAAATAAAAATAGTAACTCAAAAAGAAAAGCAGCATAAAACCCGATAAAAGAATAAGAGCAATGATGCGTCTATTTTGTGTGTTTTTTGTTTTAAGCAGTAAAATTTCGGCATCTCTGGTAAATGTTTCAAATGCTATTCTCAATTCTAAAAGCTTTTGTACGTTCCTGTCTTTTGCAATAACTTCCTGAAGTGCAATATGTGCATTAATATAATCCAGTGCTTCATCACTTTTTCCCTGCTTGATAAATATTTTTGCCAGATTCAAATATATAGCAGCTGTTTTTTCATGCTTATTGGACAAATAGGAAAGTGTTTTTGCCTCTTGATAGGCATTAATCGCCTTATTGATGGCACCGGTGGCATCCCAAATTTCGGCCTTAAGTGTTAATGCGCCGATTATACGATTGGTGTCCGACAGGTTCAGCGCATAATGCAAAGCCGAATCAGCACTTAGCAACGCTTCAGGATATTTTTTCATGGAAACATAGTTTCTGCTTAGGCTTACGAAGTTAACAGATAACTGCCTGTGTATAACGTGCTGTTTCTCTCCTGATTCCCTTATCAAATCATTTGAAGAGTTTATTACATTGATGGCCGCTGCAAAATCCCCCATTTCATTTTTGATATTTCCAATATATGTTAAGATATGTGCTATGCCAAACTTATACCCATCTTTCTTTCTATATTCCAAAGAACGATTGTAAAAATATAAAGCCGAATCCGGTTCGTTTTGAGATTGTTTTATCAAACCATAATTTAGCATAACAACAGAGATTCCATGCAACAAATGGTGTTTTTCGAAAAGTACCAAGGCTTTATCATAATATAATTTGGCCATATCGAACAACTCTTCGTCATAATAAACGTTCCCGATATTCACAAAGTTCCAGGCTTTCATAGCATCATAACCTGTTTCCCTAAATAACTTGAATGCTTTAGTATAATAATCCAATGCGGCTTTTCGCAAATCCAAATTATGATATATATAGCCAATATAACTGTATGCTACTGCTGCATGCCGTTTATCTTTTTTCTGATAAAAGATATCTTCTGCTTTTAAAGCATACTCAAGTGCTAAATAAGGTTTTGCATAGTAATAAGCTTCTGTGGAATCTAACAGTTTTAAAGCAATCTGATGATCGGTATAGCCTTCCTTTTTTAAAGCATTATAAACCGAATCTACCGGCAAACCATGCCCTTGGGCTGTATGCAAAGAAAAAAGAAAAAAAAATAATACTAGACAATTTCTCATTGAGGTAAAATATGATTACACCATGCAAAAATACTTTTTTATGTTTATAAATCTGCACAAAATATTCCATAAATAAAAATTTTATTTCTTGGCAATGTTATTAAATAGTTTTTACTTTGTAAACTAAACTCTCAAGCCATTAACAAAAAACACCTTTATTATGTTACAACGCATTTTTTTTTTCGCATTTTTTTTAGTTTTACTTGTTGCATTCAAGCCCCTGATAAGTTGTACAAGTTACTTAGTGACTAAAGGCGCTTCTAAAGATGGTTCAACAATGATAAGTTATGCAGCGGATTCGCATATTCGTTATGGGGAGTTGTATTTCAGGCCATCCGGGACGTGGCAGAGTGAGGACATGATAACTTTATACGATAGAGGCACAGCAAAACCTTTAGGACGCATACCCCAACCACCCCAAACATATCAGGTTGTAGGCTTTATGAACGAGCATCAGCTGTCTATAGGCGAATCAACCTTTGGTGGTCGTTCCGAACTGCATGACTCAACCGGCATTGTAGATTATGGCAGCTTAATGTTTCTGGCTCTGCAAAGAGCTAAAAATGCACGTGAAGCCATCAAGGTTATGGTTGAGTTGGTAAACACCTATGGTTATGCCAGCACGGGGGAGTCTTTTTCTATAGCCGACCCTAACGAAGTATGGATTATGGAGTTAATTGGAAAGGGAACAGATATGGCATACTGCCGACGCCAAAAAAAGGAGGTAAATAAAAATAAGGGCGCTGTTTGGGTTGCTAAAAAAATCCCTGACGGCTATGTATCAGCACATGCCAATCATTCCCGTATCACCTCTTTCCCATTGGCAGATGGCATTAAGTCCATAACCTGCACATCTATAGATGATATTTTCAATCCTGAAGTAACAGTCGTTTATGCACACGATGTTATTTCATTTGCCGTATCACAAGGCTATTACGATGGCCCTGATGAGGCGTTCAGCTTCTCGCAGGCTTATGCACCGCTGTCGTTTTTCAATACCCGTTTTTGTGAATTACGTGTGTGGGCTTTTTTTAATCAAATACATGATGGGATGGATGACTATTGGGCGCATGTTACCGGTGTTGATTTTAGCAAACGCTTGCCTCTTTATGTCAAGCCGAACAGAAAACTCAGCCCTCAAGACCTGATGTTCTTTAAACGAAACCATTTGCAAGGGACGCCTCTTGATATGACAAAAGATTTTGGTGCCGGTTCTCATGGCTTACCCTATCGCTGGCGTCCGCTCACCTTTTCTTATAATGATAAGACCTATTTTCATGAGCGTGTAACCGTTACACAGCAAACAGGTTTTTCATTTATAGCTCAAATGCGTTCCTGGCTCCCCGACCCTGTAGGAGGCATTTTTTGGTTTGGTGTTGATGACGCCGGGATGTGCGTTTACGTACCCTTTTATGCCGGCATAACACGCACACCACATTCGTGGGCTGAAGGCTATGGCGATATCCTCACCTATAAAGACGATGCTGCTTTTTGGGTTTTTAATAGGGTGGCTCATTTTGCCTATCTGTTTTATGACAGAGTGATGGTTGACCTGCGTAAACATCAGGAACGCCTTGAGAACAAATTTGCCACTTTAGTCCCCGCCATCGACAAAGCTGCTGTAGCTCTTTATGAGCACGATGCTGAAATGGCTCGTGATTACCTTACCGATTTCTCAATAAATTTGGCGCAACAAACTATTACCGAATGGCAAGAACTTGGCAATTTTTTGCTTGTCAAATACCTTGATGGCAATATTAAACAAGAAAAAAACGGGGTATTTTTAAGAAACCCATGGGGTTATCCAAAACCGCCCATTTTTCCGGGATACCCCGAGTCATGGAAAAAAAGACTTATTGAAGAAACGAAAGACAGCTTCCTGATGCCCGAAGAGTAATCAGCTGAATTCAAAAAAATGCTATAGATCCTTTTGTCTGAGAAGCTTTTCGCAAAAAGCTTCAATGCTGTCGTAAATATAATGCAAATCAGCAGCACTGATACAGTAAGGCGGCAACACATAAATGACATTCCCTAAAGGACGTATTAAAATGCGTTTTTCCATAAAAAAGGCAACAATAGTTTCGCGAATGGTATTGGTATAGGATGTTTGCGCTGCTGTTTTAATTTCTATTGCTATAATGGTGCCTGTAACTCTGGCATCAACAACAAGCGGGTGCTTTTCAATACGCTTTTTAAAAATCAAATGCGCTTTGTTGATACGATCCACATTTTCAGCACAGGCTTGCATATCGTATAAATCCATGGCGGCAAGAGCTGCAGCACAAGCAACAGGGTTGCCGGTATAAGAGTGCCCATGAAATAATGTTTTTTGTATGTCATCACTATCAAAAGCACTAAACACATCTTTGCTGCATGATGTAACCCCCAAAGGCAAAACGCCACCTGTGATACCTTTCGACAAACAAAAAATATCGGGTTTTACTGTTAAATAATCGCTTGCAAAAAAGCGTCCTGTACGGTAAAATCCAGTCATCACCTCATCAGCTATTGTTAAGGTATCATATTTTTTGCATAATTGTATAAGCCTGTTGAGGGCTTTTGGTTCATACATAAGCATGCCTCCTGCCCCCAGCACCAAAGGTTCAAAAATAAAGGCTGCAACTTCTCCGCTTTTAAGAAAAGACTCCAGCATATCAAGAGATAATTGCTCATTCCCATTAGCGGGAAGTTTTATCCTGTGTATTTCGAAAGTCAGCTCTGTAAAAGCAGCCGTAAAAATGCTGTGAGCACTTACCGACATAGCACCAAAAGTATCGCCATGATAAGCTTCTTCAAAAGCTACAATCCTGCTTCGCTTCTGACCTTTGTTTAGGTAGTATTGTATAGCTGTTTTAAGAGCCACTTCAACGGCAGTAGAACCATTATCGGAATAAAAAATACGCGCCTGATTGTCGGGCAAACGCTCCAGCAAACGCTCGGCAAGAGCAATAGCAGGTTCGTGGGTAAAACCGGCAAAAATGACATGATCGAGCTGCTTTATTTGCTCCGACACTTTTTCAGCTATGTGAGGATGCCCATGCCCGTGCGTATTAACCCACCACGAACTGATAGCATCAATAATGCGTTGTCCATTGTAATCATACAAATATGAACCCCGCGCACTTTTTATCGGACAAGGCTTTACAGTACCCTTAGCAGGCGTGTATGGATGCCATATCACTCTTTGATCTCTTTCTGAAAAATTCATCCCGACTTTTATTTTGATGCATTACTAAGATGCAAAAATAATAAAAGCTGACACCCCGCTTTAAAAAAACTGGTTTTTTGAAGCTGCATTATGGTATTAGAAGTTCGTAATGAAGCTGAAAATCAGGCAGAAATCAGGTGTTTCGTGTAATAAATATACCAAGCAGTACGGTTATTGAAAGCCATACAATGTGATGTCTGATTTCAATAAATTTTCCAGCGCATAGTTCAGGTTGACGTTATACCGATGGCGAAACAAAAATATACACTACCATTAAAAAAAACCGGTAAAGACCGCTACCTTTTAATAAAAGTAATCACCTCAGGATGCGTATCATTACGATAAAAATAAACGCCATTGGTCAGATGGTTGATGTCAACTTGGTGCGTCACATTTTTAAGCTCACCGGTTTTAACTACCCGCCCATTTATGTCATAAATACTATATACAGAGCCTGACATAAATTCTGATACAGAAATGTTTATCACATCTGTTGCAGGGTTGGGATAAATGTTTTGCATTGGATCATTAATTCTCTCATGGGTAAATGTTGACGGGTCTTTTTCATTAACAACCAAAGTGGATAGTTTAATATAATCCCCCGATGTCATATTGTCGTTATTAGCAATATTGAAAGCTCCGAAAAAAATGACTTCTCCGCTATTTGCTTCAGGAGCTTCCCAGTCGAAAGACCATGAGATGCTGTCGGTTCCGGCCGTTCCTGCTGCCGTATGGGTAATATAGTTGGGGTTAGATGTAAGCTGAGTCATCGTACTGGTATTAATCAATACCCCTTGAAAATTGCCTAAACTGTCCTGGGGTGAAACCTGAAACCCAAACTTTTGATTTCCTGCACCTATGGCTGTTGCTGTTATGGTATAAGTTATCAAGGGCTCGTATCCTGCTGCAGGAATATTTGATGTAATCCACCCTGCTTCATAGGCGGTTGGATAATGAGAATGGCATACTGCGCAACTCATATTTCCTCCTGCCGGATCATTACTAAATCCGGGATTCGCTCCGGAAGTATTTTTAGAAGACTCCTGGTACGTCATGCCATAGGTAAAAGCCATTAAAACCAGTGTTAAAAGCAATGCTGATAAAGTAAATGTTGTTTTCATAATAAAGATTTTAGATGATAAATATTATTACTTGAAAAGCAAATATACCATTTTTATTATAAATAACAAAATAATATGCTAAATATCTTCAAATATATTAGCGAAATACCCTTTTTAATAAGCTTTATGTTATATGCTTGTGGCTTGTTTCTTGGCTTTATTGAGTTTTTTGAAAAGCACTCACGCTCTGAGTATCAGGCGTTTTTGGGTAGAAATTTGTGTACATCATTTTATCCGGATTATTCATACTTTTAATTTTTGTCAGTTTTAAAGCGTCTAATGCCGCCGACGTAGTAAACTATTTCAAGGCTTTCGGCCTTGTTTATGGACGCAAATCAGACGATGCCGGAGGAAAGTGCTTCGCCGGCAGAAGAAAAGACTATTAGCTGCCTGCATACCTCCGGTATGTAATCCCGCAGGTTGATTACTTTTGTGAATAATGCGTGTTTAATAATTTTTCAATTCTTTCATGAACTGAGCTGCCGGCACTGGCAGGCGAAAGACCAATAAAGGGGAATTCAGCGGCTTTTTGCATAGCATCGGTAAGTTGGAAAGTATTTTGAGAAGCGTATAAAAACATTTTCTTTTGGAACAGATAACGGGCCAGGTATATTTGCTCAGTTTGACCGGGGGTTGGTATCAATATGGCTTTGGCATTTAATGCCACCAAATCCATTACTGTCGAATAGCCGGATCTGGCAACAACCAGCCTTGACTCTTGTATCAGGCGCTGGATTTCAGCATCAGGCAAGTGGGCATATAGCCGGGTGTTCATTATCGTTTTGTCGGCGTCTTTTTCGTCAGGCAAACCTCTCAGCACTACAGCATTTAATTTCGTTTTTGGCAACTGCTTCAATACGAGTTTTTCAAAAATACTGCGCTGAGGTTCGGGCCCGGATAGCATAAAAAGAACATCATATTTTTTCTCCTGAGCCTGGTTTTCAGATTTTTTAAAACGCGTTAAAGGGCCGATAAAAAAAACGGGATGTCGTAAAATATACTTGTGCGATAAATCGCCTGAGAGATTATCCGCTCCCATATAATCGGGTACCCAACACTCCGTATGTTTCTTTAAAAAATAACCCATACATCTGTGCAACAAACCTTCCATAAAACCAAAAGGGGAAGGCAGTTTTAACATTAACTGATGCGAAATAATGACAGATGGCACTGAACCATGATACATGCCATACCTATTATCGGAAATTATCAAATCAATGCTGTGCTTCTCTACCAAATCTTTAAGCAACTTATGTTCTTTGCCGATAGCTTGTATTATACGTGGTATCTGCCATAAAATTCTAAAAAGCATTAAGGCGCCATAACGACTGTATCTGATATTATAAGCATTGATAGGCTCAAAGGCTAAGTCGGGAAATGCCTCCCTCAAAAAAGATAAGGCCCGTCCATTAGAGGCCACAACTAATTTGCACCCAGACGCTCTCAGCGATTTGATTATAGGCACACAACGTGATGCATGACCTATACCCCAGTCTAATGGTGCTATCAATATATTATAGGGTTTTGAATACATGCGCCTGTATTTTGCTTAACAATTTTTTTCATATTTCCTTAAATCCGTGAGTGGTTGGTTATGACACGCTCTTCAAACCTTCGCTACGCAAACTTACTGTGATTTTAAGATGTTCAAAAATACGCTTTTTCCGAAAACTATTTTTATTTTTTTCGTTCTTT
>PXBB01000001.1 GCA_003565735.1 Bacteroidales bacterium | reverse complement strand
CCTATCCGGTTTTGGCTCAAATGCAAGATGACAAAACCATGCTAAAGAATGGTTACAAAAAAATCATTAAAAGTACAATGTTTTTAAGTTTTATTTTACTTGCAGGGATGGCTGCGATTGCTGAGCCAATGGTGCTTACATTAATTGGAGAGCAATGGAGACAATCAATAGTGTATTTGCAATTACTTTGTTTTCCAGGCGCATTACATCCGCTTCAGGAAACTAATCTGAACATGCTCAAGGTACAAGGTCGGTCTGATCTTGTCCTGAAACTGGAGATCATCAAGAAACTGCTTGCCATCCCCACCATTATCATAGGCATCATCTGGGGTATTAAGGTGATGATTCTGGGAATGTGGGTAAATACCCTGATCGCCTATTACCTGAACAGCTATTATTCAGGTCGGCACATCAATTATCCCATGCGCGAGCAGGTAGCCGATATTTTACCTTCTCTTTTACTTGCCTTGTTTATGGGAGCAATAGTGTTTATGGCCGGTTGGTTGATGCCCTTTGATAACCTGCCAAAATTAATTTTGCAAATCCTGATTGGCGCAATAATTTCAATTGGCCTGAGCGAATTGCTAAAATTAGATGCCTATTGTTATATCAAGCAAATTGTTTTAGAAAAATTAACTTCCGTTTATCATGCCCGGAGAAAATAAACCCATATATTTAACCCAGCCTGTCCTGCCGCCCCTGGGGGAGTTTACAGAATACCTGAAGCTCAAAGATATCTGGCGTTACCGCGACCTGCTCGTTTATTGTTAACATTATCAAGCTTAAATCTTTAAATGAAATAATAGCAACTTGCAATCAGTTATATGAAAAACCATTATAACCATTTATCTTCCCTTCCCTTTCTGAAAAGTGCCTTTAAGAATGAAAGCTCTGTTAATGATACTAACAGAATTCTTCTTTGGTTGAAAGAGCAAAATAATAAAGTACAGGTTAAAATCAACAAAACTGCCTTTAGCAAGCTTGAACACTGGTCAACTGCAACAGATAAAATAACCCACAACTCAGGTAAGTTTTTCTCTATTGAGGGTATAGGGATAAAGACCAACTGGGGAGGTAAAAAAGAATGGCATCAACCTATAATCAATCAGCCTGAAGTAGGATATCTGGGCTTTATTGCAAAAGAGTTTGATGGAGTTTTACATTTTCTGATGCAAGCCAAAATAGAACCTGGTAATGTTAACTTTGTCCAGCTTTCACCTACTCTGCAGGCTACACGTAGCAATTACACCCAGGTACACAAGGGGAAAAAACCATTGTATCTCGAATATTTCCAGAATGCCAAACCCCAACAAATTTTGTTAGACCAACTTCAATCCGAACAAGGTGCGCGCTTTTTAAAAAAACGTAATCGCAATATCATTATTAAAGTTGATGAGGATATACCCGTTTATGATAATTTTGTGTGGACTACCCTGGGGCAGATCAAAAGGCTGATGCACTTTGACAACATTGTAAATATGGATGCCCGAACAGTTATCTCAGGGATACCATTTGGCGAATATGAGCCTGATATAATTAGTTTCTTTTCTTTTCTTGGCTATAAAGATGATGCAGACCATGTAAAAAAAGCATTTTTGAAATCTGCCCTTATTAAAAATGGAGGAATTCATAATGTAGAGAATATCATTTCATTTATGACCCACCTGAAAAGTATTTATGATCTTAATATTGAAAAGATCCCTTTAAAAGATCTTAAAGAATGGGTTTTTACAGACAAAATGATACACCATGAAGAGAATAAGTATTTTAGGGTAATTGCTGTGGATGTGGAAATTGGAAACCGTGAAGTGGTAAAATGGAACCAACCCATGATAGAACCGGCGCAGGAAGGCTTATGTGCTTTTGTTTGTAAAGAAATTAATGGGATAATGCATTTTGCCGTGCAGGCAAAACTGGAATGTGGTAACCACGATATTATTGAGTTTGCACCTACAGTGCAGTGTTTAACCGGTAACTACCGCCAGACAAAGGAGGGGGCATTGCCATTTCTGGATTATGTATTGAATGCAAGGCCCGAACAAATTTTTTATGATGTGTTACAATCAGAAGAAGGTGGACGTTTTTACAGGGAACAGAACAGAAATCTGATCGTTATTGCAGGGGATGAAATCCCGGATGAATTAACGGGGAAATACATCTGGATGACATTAAACCAATTATACATCTTTTTAAAGTTCAATAACTATTTGAATATACAGGCCCGCAGCCTAATTGCTGGCATATCATTTATTTAAGAGTATGATAAGAATTGGAGTTATTTGTCCGTCTGAAATTGCCATCAGGAGATTTATGCCTGCCCTCAATAAGCTAAAAGCATTTCACTTCGCCGGGGTGGCCGTGGCAAGCCAGAAAGAATGGCCAAAAGCTGATGAAACGTCATTAAATGCAGAAAAAGAAAAAGCCCGGGAATTTACCGATAACTATGGGGGACGGATTTTTGACAGCTATAACAGCATTGTGCAATCAGACGACATTGATGCACTTTATCTGCCCTTACCTCCATCATTGCATTATATGTGGGCAAAAGAAGTATTGAAAGCCGGAAAACATGTATTGTTGGAAAAACCGGCAACCACATTTTATGAAAATACCGATGAACTCATCGAACTGGCACAAAAAAACAACCTCGCTCTACATGAAAATTATATGTTTGCTTTTCATGCCCAGCTCTCTGCCATAAACGACATTATTCAATCAAAAGAAATTGGCGATGTTCGCCTTTATCGCATATCCTTTGGTTTCCCAAGAAGAGCTGCCAACGATTTTCGCTACAATAAGGCGCTTGGCGGCGGCGCATTGTTGGATGCCGGTGGCTATACAATTAAATATGCTTCTATGTTGCTTGGTAAAACAGCAAAAATTGTTTATGCCCAATCACAGTTTACTGATGAGTTTGAAGTGGATATTGCAGGATCAGCTGCCCTGGTTAACGATTATGGTGTAAGCGCTCAAATAGCCTTTGGCATGGACAACAGCTACAAATGCGACCTGGAAGTTTGGGGAAGCAAAGGCAGTTTATTTGCTGGCAGGGTACTGACCGCACCGGCAGATTTTACTCCTCAAGCGGAAATTAAGGTTGAGAATGAAACACATACCCGGTCTTTACCTGCTGACGATGCCTTTAAAAAGTCCATTCTACATTTTATGCAATGTATTGAGAATAAGTCATCCAGGACAAATAATTACAAAACAATAATAAAGCAAGCACAGCTTGTCGAAGATTTCAAAGTAAACGCTAACTTAAAATAAAATGAACAGAAAGCCAATTTACGTTACGCAACCATCCCTGGCTCCTCTTGATGAATACATAAAGCTTCTTGAGGGCGTTTGGGAGCGTGGTATTCTTACTCACAACGGTCCATTGGTGCAACAATTCGAAAAAGATTTGTGCAGAAAGCTTGATGTTTCAAACTTTGTGGCAGTTTCCAACGGAACAATTGCCTTGCAAATGGCCATAAAAGCGCTTGAATTAAAAGGTGAAATCATAACATCCCCTTTTACATGGATTGCCACGATAAGCGCCATTAAATGGGAAGGTTGCACCCCCGTATTTTGTGATATTGATCCCGAAACTCTCAATATTGACCCTGATAAAATTGAAGCATTAATAACCCAAAAAACAGTAGCCATTATGCCTGTGCATGTATTTGGCAATGCATGCGATGTGGCATCCATTGAGGCTATAGCAAAAAAATACAATCTTAAAATAATTTATGATGCTGCGCACGCCATTGGCTCAACTTATAATGGTAAAAGCCTTCTGGAGTATGGAGATATCTCAGCAACCAGCCTGCATGCCACAAAACTATTGAATACGGCCGAAGGTGGCGGCTGCATTACCACAAATAAGTATTTACAGGAAAAACTAAAACGGATTCGATTTTTTGGGCACAATGATTCCAAAGATGTTGTAGAAGATGGTTTTAATGGAAAAATGACAGAGGTACATGCTGCATTAGGCATTGCCAATCTCAAGTATTATGATGAGGTTTTAAATGACAGAAAAGAAAAATACAGGAAATATAAAAACTATTTGTCAAACATCGCTGGCATAAAATTTCAAAAGATTAAGCATGGTGAACCAAATTGTTCGTATTTTCCGGTAATTTTTGAATCTGAAGAAAAGTTATTCGCCGCAGATGAAGAATTTAACAAAAACCAGATTTTTCCCCGCCGATATTTTTACCCATCAGTAAACACCTATACAAAAATAACAAGCTATAAGGAAACATCTGTTTCGGAGAATATTTCAAGGCGTATCCTTTGTTTACCCTTATATTGGGATTTGACCGAAGAAGAATTAATCAGAACAACAAAGATATTGAAAACAATCGCATAATCTTTAAAAAAGTCCACATACAAAATGCTTTCCTCCTTTCAAATTAGCTT
>PXBB01000066.1 GCA_003565735.1 Bacteroidales bacterium | reverse complement strand
CTTTTTAGACCAAACCCCAAATTGTTGATGGTGTTGAGGTTTCTATTGATGCTCAACCTTCCACAGGTAACTTTGGTGGTGTTTTTCAGTCTTTTTTTGTTAAAGAATTTGATGCCATAAGTGCCCGGATTATCATGATAAACCGCTATGAAAAAAATTTCACAGAAAACAAACGCGGTTATTTTTTTGGAGATTCCTTCTCAAATGCATTGTTTTTGTCAAAGCATCTTGCAAATCCCTATACCCATTTAACAAAAGACATCACTGCTATTCTTCAAATCAGGCATGAACACAACAAACCCTACCAAAAAGACGGAGAACTTAGAGATAATGTTTCCGGAAGCCATTTATTAATTATTTCACCACAGATCAATTATAACCTGAGAATGACATGGAATTTCTCTCTGACATACGATGTGCCCGTTTATCAGTTTTATAATGGCACACAGCTGGCTAAAGCTTATGCCATAACCTTTTCACTAACAAAAGACTTTGGTTATGGTTTATAAAAAAAACGCCGACGCCTTTTTTGGAACACTTCCTTTGCATACTTTTTTGAACAATAAAATCTTTACTATGGTAATTATTTTTAATCTGTCTAAATAATTTTAACTTTTATTAACAGAACTTTTAATTACTTTTGTACCATGAAATTTAAAGTTAGTTAAAAATTATTAATATAAAAATATTAAATCATTATGAAATCAGATTTAGATATAGCCAAGTCGGCAAAAATGCGTCCGATTACAGAAATTGCGGATAAGTTGCAGATTCCGGAAGATGATTTGCATTTGTACGGAAAGTATATAGCCAAGCTGCCATTAAAACTTATTGATAAGCAAAAAATGCAAGGCAAGAAGTTGGTACTCGTAACAGCCATTACTCCTACCCCTGCAGGAGAAGGTAAAACGACCACTTCCATAGGCCTGTCAGAATCCTTGAACAAAATTGGCACTAAAACGGCTGTAGTAATACGAGAGCCCTCTCTGGGCCCTGTTTTTGGTATTAAAGGAGGTGCTGCCGGCGGTGGTTTTGCTCAGGTTCTTCCCATGGAGGACATTAACCTTCATTTTACGGGTGATATAGCGGTTATCGAAAAAGCGCACAATTTATTATCGGCACTCATCGACAATTATATACAATCAAAAAATGAAGTAGGTCTCGACCCTCGAAAAGTTACATGGAAGCGTGTTATGGATATGAACGAACGCGTTTTAAGAAACATTGTTGTAGGTCTGGGAGGACCTAAGCAGGGGGTCCCACGAGAAACTGGTTTTGATATTACATCGGCCTCCGAGATTATGGCTATTTTATGCCTCTCAAAAGACCTGGTAGATCTTAAAGAAAAAATGGGTAATATTCTCATTGGTTTTACCTATGATGAAAAGCCTGTTTATGCCAAGGATATAAATGCACAAGGAGCTATGGCTGCTCTTATGAAGTATGCCATTATGCCCAACCTTGTTCAAACAATAGAGGGCAACCCGGCTATCATTCACGGGGGGCCTTTTGCAAATATTGCACAAGGTACAAACTCATTAATAGGCACTAAGATGGGCTTATCGCTGGCCGATTACGTAGTTACGGAGGCTGGTTTTGCCTCAGAACTTGGAGCCGAGAAGTTTTTTAATATCAAGTGTCAATACGGAGATCTTTCACCTAATGCTGCTGTTATTGTAGCTACTATCCGCGCTCTTAAATACCATGGCGGCGTACCTTTAAAAGAACTTACCACGCCAAATGTTGAAGCTGTAAGAAAAGGTATTGCCAACCTCGAAAAACACATTGAAAATATTAAAAAATTCAACCTCCCTCCTATTGTTGCTATCAATAAGTTTGCTACGGACTCCGAAGAAGAAATTCAATTAATAAAAGACCATTGCGAATCTTTAGGTGTTAAAGTTGCTCTCAACGAAGCCTGGGAAAAAGGTGGCGAAGGAGCTATAGAATTGGCTAAACTAGTTAAAGAAGCTGCCGAATCTTGTCCGGGTTGCTTCGATCCTTTATACGAGCTTGACTGGGAAATGGAAAAAAAGATTGAAACCGTTGCTTGTGAACTTTATGGAGCTAAAAATGTTGAGTACACTGTTGAAGCTAAAGTAGATATCAAAAGAATCAATAACATTGGCTTGAACAGATTACCTGTGTGCATTGCAAAAACGCAAAAGTCGCTATCAGATGATCAATACAAACTCAACAGGCCAAAAGATTTCACTGTCAAAATTCGTAAAATTGAAATTGCTGCCGGGGCCGGTTTCGTCATACCAATAGCAGGGACTATTATGCGTATGCCGGGATTGCCTAAAATACCATCCGCCGAAAAAATTGATATTGACAATGATGGTAATATCAGCGGTTTGTTTTAGCTTGCATTATTCAGCTTAGCCTACAATCTTATTATATAATACCGCTTGGTATTATTTTACAAACTTGGGTCTTCTCAGTCAGTCCGTTTTGCTTGTTTAATAACCGGCAAAAATTTATCAATACGGCTGAGTGTTTCCTCTTTGCTTAACAACTCCATTATGTCAAAAAGGTCGGGCCCTTTAAGTGATCCAACAAGTGCTAAGCGGAGAGGTAGCATAATCTTACCGGCAGGAATTTGCTCAGATGTCATCCAATCATCTACGGCTTTTTTCAAGCTTACAGCATCCCAGCTTGTATTTTGGTTTAATAAAAGTCTAATGCTTTCAAGTAATGAAGGGGCTTCGGGCTTGCATTTTTTGTGCAGCACTTTTTCATCATACACATCAGGTGCTTTGAACACAAAAAAAGCTTCTGAAGCTATTTCATGAACAAATGAAACCCGCTCTTTGTACAAACTACAGGTTTTTTTAAGCACATCTTCAGAGACGTCAACACCTTTGTCAGATAATATTTTCTTAAGATCAGCTACCAATTCTTCCTCAGACAGCTTTCTCAAATATTGCTGGTTAAACCATTTATTTTTTTCGGGGTTAAATTTTGCACCGGCCTTGTTTACCCTATCTAAGGAGAAGCTTTCTATAAGTTCTTGCATGCTGAAAATCTCATTTTCATCACCCGGATTCCAGCCCAAAAGAGCCAGCATATTAACAAAAGCCTCCGGTATGTAGCCCGATTCTCTGTAGCCGGCAGATACCTCACCACTAAGTGGGTCTTTCCAGTTTAATGGAAAAACAGGGAAACCGTGTTTGTCGCCATCTCTTTTACTTAGCTTGCCATGCCCTTCGGGTTTGAGGATAAGGGGTAAATGGGCAAATTCAGGCATACTGTCGGCACAACCCAAAAAATGATACAACAACACATGCAAAGGTGCTGACGGCAACCACTCTTCGCCTCGAATAACATGAGTTATCTTCATCAAATAATCATCCACTACATTAGCCAAATGGTACGTTGGCAGCCCATCAGCTTTCATAAGAACTTTATCATCAAGCATATCACTTTTTACCTTCACCTGTCCTCTTATCAAATCATTTACAACAACCTCTTTATTTTCAGGAATTTTTACACGTATCACATGAGGTACTTTCTTTTCTAAAAGTGTTTGTAATTCCGCTTCAGACATGTTAAGAGAATTTCTGCAAAGGCTACGGGTATTGATGTCGTATTGAAATACTTTTTTCTCCTTGTTAAAAGCCTCTCTCAGTTTTTCGAGCTCTTCGGGTGTATCGAAAGCATAGTATGCTGTGCCATTTTCTAGCATCAGGTCAACATACTTCCGGTAAATATGACACCGCTCGGACTGCTTATAGGGCTTATGGGCACCCCCCTCACGCACCCCCTCATCAAAGCTTATTCCAGCCCAGCTAAGAGCTTCTGTTATGTATGCCTCAGCGCCTTCTACCAAACGCTTTTGGTCTGTATCTTCTATACGTAAAATGATACTCCCCCCATGTTTTCGTGCAAATAAATAATTATACAAAGCTGTTCGAACACCACCTATATGCAAAGGACCTGTAGGACTGGGGGCAAATCTTACTCTTACATTTTTAGTCATCATATGTTTTTGTTTTTTATCATTAAAGCACAAAAGTAAACATAAAAAATTAAGCCTGAGTTATTCTGTTTTATTGGGTATTTTTAATTTGCAACCTACTGCAAAGTGTCCTAATGAAGTGCTGTTTTTTTTAATTCATGCACCAGCATAAAACAAACGAGCGACAGTACAAGTATGATTTCGATTAGGCAGAAAAAAATATACAGATTTTTTAAAAAAAAATATTTTTTTAAAAAATTAATTATATATTTGCACCCGCAATCAGGTCCGGTAGTTCAGTTTGGTTAGAATACGTGCCTGTCACGCACGGGGTCGCGGGTTCGAGTCCCGTCCGGACCGCCAAAACAGTAAAAAAACGAAACAAAATGTTTCGTTTTTTTTCGTATAAGGCCTATCCAATGGACAAAATCGTAAAAAATCGTAAAAAAAGTTTTTCATTCTT
>PXBB01000053.1 GCA_003565735.1 Bacteroidales bacterium | reverse complement strand
TTTTCCGGCTACCATGTTTTTGCACGTACACATTCGCAACATATCGTTAATGCCAGACGTTACCACAACGCCTTAAACAAAAAGCAAATCAGATAATGCTATCCGGCAGCTTGTATCATTCAGTAAAAAGAATGATTGATACAGCTCATATATCTCATTTTTTATTAATTTTGCTTTTCAATTCAAGCATTTAAACATTTGTATGTCACTAAAATTAACAAAGCCACTCATTATACTGGACTTAGAAACAACAGGCACCAATCTGGTGCGCGATAAAATTGTGGAGTATTGCATGTATAAAATATACCCTGATGGTACGAAAGAAATAAGGACACAACTTTTGAATCCGGGCATTCCAATACCTGCTGAAGTATCTAAAATACATGGGATTTACGATAAAGATGTTAAGGACAAACCACTTTTCAAAGATATTGCCAAAGAGCTATACGCATTTATTGATAATGCTGATTTAGGAGGTTACAACTCCAACAAATTTGATATTCCAATACTTATTGAAGAGTTTCTCAAAGCCGGTATAGATTTTCAATTAAAAGACCGATGTCTTATTGATGTGCAAAATATTTTTCACAAAATGGAGCCACGCCACTTGGCTGCGGCTTACAAATTTTACTGTGGCAAAACACTTCATAACGCGCATTCAGCAGAAGCTGATACCGTGGCAACATACCAAATTTTAGAGGCTCAGATCGAAAGGTACAAGGATGTCAAATACACCGATAAAGAGGGTAACGAAACTTACCCTATTCAAAATGATGTTGAAGCTTTGCATGATTTTTCTACATTCAAACGAAATGTTGACCTCGTAGGACATATTGTCTATAACCAAGAAGGTACAGAAGTTTTTAACTTTGGAAAGCATAAAGGCAAAGCGGTTGAAAAGGTGTTTGAAAAAGAACCTTCTTACTTTGACTGGATCATGAAAAGTGATTTCCCTCAACTCACCAAGAAACTTGTTCAGTTTATTAAATTACGATCTGCAAAAGACAGCCATATTAAATCTTCCCTATTTTGATCTACTTCTTATGAAAATTATCTGTGTAGGACGCAATTACATTGCTCATGCTCATGAGCTTAACAACAAAGTTCCTGATGAGCCCTTATTGTTCTTAAAACCTGAAACGGCTTTACTAAGAAAACGACAAGCTTTTTTTATCCCCGATTTTACCAACGAAGTTCACTACGAAACAGAGCTTGTTATCAGAATATGTAAAGTGGGTAAGCATATTCAGGAAAAATTTGCACATACTTACTATAATGAAATAGCTTTGGGTATAGATTTTACTGCCCGTGATATTCAACATATATGTAAAACTAAGGGCTGGCCATGGGAAATTGCTAAAGCCTTCGATGGGTCAGCTGCTGTAGGCTCATTTGTTGATAAAAAAAAGTGGGACAACTTACTTAACATAGATTTCGAACTTAAAAAAAATGATGATACTGTACAAAAAGGCAACTCAAAGGATATGATTTTCAGTTGCGATCAATTGATAAGTTATATTTCGCGCTTCTTTACTTTAAAAATTGGAGATATCATTTTCACCGGCACTCCCGCAGGCGTAGGGCCAGTCAAGCGCAATGACCGCCTGAATGGTTATTTGGCAGGCCATCATAACCTGTCTGTTTTGGTTAAATAATTTTTTGTAACTTTACTTTTTAAAACACAATACTATGAAAAAAATACACATTGTTTTAGTTTTGTTAAGCATTGCATCACTACTTATTTGGCAATCATGCAGCAAAGATGATGAAGACGATAAATCGGGCTGCATATCATTTAAGGACAGCAGAGACAACCAGGAATACAGCGTTGTTAAAATTGGCAATCAATGTTGGATGGCTCAGAATTTAAATTTCACTACTTCGCAAGACAGTTGGTGTTACGAAGAAAAGGAAAGCAATTGCAACAAGCACGGTCGTTTATACTCTTGGAGTACAGCTATGGAAGCCTGCCCGCAAGGCTGGGAAATCCCAACGGAAACTGCCTGGCAAACTCTTGAACAGAACCTGGGCATGTCTGCTTCTGTTGCAGCAGAAGATGGATGGCGCGGAACAAATGAAGCTGAAAAACTTAAGCCTAATGGCAGCACCGGCTTTAATGTACTTATCAGTGGCAAAAAAGGACCCGGTAATACCCCCTTTTCCGATCTGGATATTTTCGGCTATTATTGGAGTGCTACAAGCAATCAGGATGTTCCGGAAGCATGGCTCAGAGTTTTTTCACCCTCAGAATCACGAATTCTCAAAGCCCTTTATGGTAAAGATTATTTTTTCTCTGTCCGGTGTATTAAAGTTGAATAGTTAAAGTCCTTTTCCCGGGCCATGAATTGCCGTTCTGAATCATGGTGGTTATACATGACCATGCCTATCATCATTTTTTCAATTTTTCTGGTCATTTCAGCCAAGCTACAGGTAAAATTGTTCGTTATTAAAGCAAAGGCCAGTGTGTCATCATTTAAAGTGTGCACATAGCCGGCATAGCTTTTTATCCGCGACATGGTGCCACTTTTGGCATATACCCTTTCTGATGCAATGGTATTTTTACAAAAATTACGTAAAGTGCCTGATTGTCCGGAAACGGCTAAAGAATTATAAAAATCGGTAAAAAAAGGCGTCTGCTTCATATGCTTCAACAGCTCAACAAAACTGTAGGCTGAAAGAGCGTTAAAGCGCGACAGGCCGCTGCCATCAAAAATAAACATACCATCAACATCCATCCCTTTGGATTTCCAGTGTTGGCGTATGGCTTTAGCACCTGCCTCTGTATGACCTAATCCATAACGCCTGAGTCCGATATGCTTAATCAAAGCTTCTGCAAAAAGATTATTGCTGTACTCATTCACACTATTAATCAGCGATAATACTGTAGGTGAGAATAGTGTTGATAAAACATGAAGAGAATCCTCAAAAATATCTAAAGTATCTGCAAAAAATATATTTAAAGCATGACCTCCCACCACTTTTCTGTCCCTGTTCAAAGCATCGTAAAGCTGGACAGCTAAAAGAAGACCCGGGTCACGAATACTGGTTCTTAATGAAACACGCTTATCATCAGCATTGAAATGACCTCTAATGAGTGCATAATGGGCATTGTGAAGTGCAATAAGCTGCAAGCCTCCTTTTTTTCCGGTATATTGATTGGCTTCATTAATGAAAGATTGTAAAGGGACACATGGTTGCATTATTTTTTTATTTGGCACGACCACCCCTCTCCTGCTTTCGTTACCCAGACTAAAAGTAGATGTATTATCATAAATATTGATTCCATGAGCAGCAGCTGCATAAGGCAAACTTAGGTAGCCAAGTGACCATGTGTAAGGTACAGCATCAATAGAAAATATTCGCGGGTCAGCAATAATATGTCCTGTAATAGAATCTATACCCAATGCTCTAATATGTTTGGCCCAATTATTCACTAAATTATTTTGAGCATAATCACCGGAACCTAAAGCAGGATCGCCACCACCCAAAATAATAATATCTCCGTGTAGTATGCTATCCCTGATATGCCCCTGATAACACAGCCTTGTTCTGAAACGCAATCCGCTACCTAGTAGCTCTAAGGCTGTAGCAGTTGTAAAGAGTTTTAATATAGAAGCCGGAACAAGACTCGTATGAGCATTGTGGGAAGCTATAAGCGTATCCTGAGAAATATTGTATATGACATAAGCCAATGATGCATGCCGCAGTGCTGTATCATTTTTAAAATTATCAAGCAGAAAAAATAGGTAATCCGGCTCCTGCACAAACTCTTGAATGGTATCATTAAAATCTAACAAGCTGTAAGCTTTATCTTCTTCAACGACATCAGTTTGCGCACTATTGCATGAAGCAAAAACCACGAAAAAGCCTAAAAGAAATAAGCCTACACAAGATGAAAAGAATTTTCTTGTAAAATGCCAAAACAACATATTCTTCGGTTTTAAGTGGAGTGGGTTTTAAAACTGATTTTCCATCCCATGCAAAAAAACCGTATCCTAAGTCAGGATAAAATACCACCCGTTATTAATAATACAGGACAGGCCTAATACTCAAAGAGCATTTTTTTTACTTCAACACCATCCAAAGCATGTAATTCATTTTCCAATTTTATACATTCTTGTGTATCCCCGGTGAGCTCAAGAATGATGATGCCTTGAGTACTGCAATGATCTTCTGTAACTTCATGTAAGCCTAACCTTGTTTTAATTGAACAACCATACTTGGTCAGAATATCCTGAATTTTTACGGCTTCATGTGTTCTGTTTTTAATGTGGACACCCAGTATCCTAATTTCATTTTGCATAATATAAGTTTTATAGTTAATTTTGGCTTTATTCTAAATTAAATATGATTTAAGGGCAAACTCTTAAATAAAGCCCACGCATTTGTTGACACTAGTGCAGCCAAGGCAAATTCTTTTACCTTGTCTGTTTTTCCCTTTACC
>PXBB01000018.1 GCA_003565735.1 Bacteroidales bacterium | reverse complement strand
CAATTTGCGCAGCTACTTTTTGTATGGTGTCGGTGGTGCCCATTTGGATAATGGTTTCAATGTCTTTTTTGTGCTTGCTAATAGAAAATTTTTGGAATTTAATTTTTTCCTGCGTTTTGTTAATTTCTTTCGTCTCTACTTCTCCAAACAAATTGGTGGTTTTAATAATTTCAATATCGGCAGGGTTATTTTTAAGGGCTTTAATATATGCCTCGGCTATTGCCACCTTTTTATGCAATTCTTTAATATCGTCCTCACGCTTGCTTATAAAAGTTTCTTCTATAAGTTCAGCAATTTTTTTACGGATGTTTTTGTCTTGCTCTCTTAACTTTATCTTTGTTTTGCGTGTACGTGCAGAGAAGTATTCATGTCTTTTGTTTTTCAATTCGTTTTCGAGCTCCTTAATAGGATTGTTTTCAGCAAACAAATCCAGAGTGGGCAGCTCTAATCTTATAAGGGCATTGGCCGCCACAAATTTGGTTTCGAGATTGGGCATGGGAATAATGCCGTAGTTGGAGCGGCTTGTATCGAGTTTTTGTTCAACGAGCAGTGATATAAAAAAACGCAGTTTGGATATCTGCATGGCAATGGGTTGTATGTCCACACCGTACATACAATTTTCAATTAAGAAGAGCTTGCGGGCATAATCGGGGTCGTTTACCCCTTTTTCAAAAGCATCTTCTATAATTTCCAAACGCTGCCTGCGTTCATCGGTATTGCCAATTTTATAAGCTTCGGCAGTATCTTTAATGGCAATTTCTAACTGCCTGTCGTGCCACAATTTGTTATCTGTGTCAATTTTTGAAAGTACATGTACCAGCTTTTGGAGGGCTCCCATAGGGAATGCACCAGAGCCACAGGCAGGGTCAATTATCTTTATGTCGCTCAGCACCGAAACAATGGCTTTTTTTTCTTCTTCTTTGTCAAAGGGCTGTTCGGAGGTGCTGCTCATAAGCAGCTTAAGCTTATTTTCATCCAGTCCGGTTTTCCCGTTTAAGTATTTTACCAATGATTCTTCAATCATATAATCCACTACCACACGGGGTGTATAAAAAGAGCCGGACTCTTTACGTGCTGTTGATTGTGTTTCGGGATTATAGAAAGCCAAAAGGTTCTCGAATACCATACCAAGTAACTCGGGGTCAAGAGCTACCTCCTGGTCGTAAGGGGTGTTTTCGTCAATGGTAAAATCGTAGCGGTTGAGTAAGTCTATAATGCCACTTACATTTACTTTGGTTTCCCTTTCGTAAAATTTACTGATGTCGGCCTTGTGCTCACCAAAAAACAATTTGTCGGGCACTTTAAGTCTGGTTTCATTATCACGTCTGTCGGAAAAACAATCAATACGTATCTCTATGCCCTCTTCGGGTTTCACAACATCCAAATTTTCAAAAAGCCCGCCATTTAAAAATGGTATCTTGTTCATCAGAGCAGAAAACAGCTCTTCGTTTTTAATAAACCTCTTGTAGCGGTAAAATACCTGAACACCGGGTTGCCTGTTTACAAATTTTCGTTTTTTGTCCATGGGGATATTGAGCGTTGCAAAAAACAAGTTTTGCAGTATGGCTTTGTAATAGGTGCTTGCTGTTTTGTCATTAAAATTAATAATTTTATTCACTTCTTCCCAAGCGAACAGCTCATCCGGCACCAACTTTTTTTGTTTCATAAACCACACAAACATTAGCCTTGTAATAAGCCTTATCATAGCATCAGTATGATTTGTTTTAATATCCTCGTCTTGTATTTTGGGAAACTCTACCTGGGTAAGTGACCAAAAATACCAGTGGCTTAAATCTTTGTAAAACTGTTCTGAAAGGGGTTCTACACTAAATGCTTCTTGTATGGTATCCAAATTGGCAAAAGTACATTTGTCCATCCGGTTTACAAAGGTTTTGTTTTGTTTGTGTGGGCTTACAAAATAGGTAAACCTGCGCCAGGGGGTAAACTTTTCAGTACGCTTACCATAATTCTTTCTTAAAAAACTAAAACGGAAACAGCCCTGTGCATCATAAAAAATAAAAATAGCCCCGTCTTTAAAGTCTTCCTTTAGTACCTTTTTGGCAATGTCGTATTGTGCCTTTTTGGAGCTACGCTCTGTCAGCTCTCCGTTGTATTTTGCAGATAAAACCAATAACTCATCGGTGTCAGAAAAAGTAGCTTTGCCAATCTTTTGCAATTCAGAAAACTTTTCAAATTGGTTTTCGTTGAGCAGGTAATCAAAATCTTCTTTCTCTATGCCAAATGAAGCCATTTTTCTTTTGAAAAAAGTGGCTATTGTTTCTGGCGATATGTTTTGTATGAGGTCATTAATATGTGTACCCATATTTTCCTGAGTTGTTACTTTAAATATTTTACAAACTTCAAATATATGTATAATTTGACTATTGTTATGCCGAAAAATAAAAATTTAATGATAAAAAAATGGCGGGATGTAGGTAGTTAGTTTAGAGGGGGTTTGGTTTGGAGCATATAACATGTAAAGTAGTCTCTATTTTTTGCCAAACAAAACTGCAAAAAATGAGAAAGAAAGTTTGTAGGACTCCCTTCTCTTTATTTTTTTAAACAACAGTAAAAAAAAAATATTAGTTTTGTAACAATATTTTTATTTAATAACTTATAAACTTTAAAAAATGAAAAGAAACTTAGTGCTAATTTTAAGTGTAATTATTATGCTTGCTGCTTGTAAAACCGAAGAACCTACCAATCCGTTTTTCGAAGAATGGGATACTCCTTTTGGTGTGCCTCCTTTTGACAGAATCAAAACCGAACATTTTAAGCCTGCTCTGGAAGAAGGCATGAAATTGCAGTTGGCCGAAATTGATGATATAATTAACAACACGGATGAGCCAACTTTTGAAAATACCGTTGCTGCCCTCGACTACTCCGGAAGCTTATTAACCAAAGTGCTTTACGTTTACTTCAATTACAATAGTGCTTTAATAACTCCTGAAATTGAAGCTCTTGCTTTAGAAATGAGTCCGGTACTTTCTGCGCATTCTGATAATATTACCTTAAACCTTGATTTATATGAGAGAATTCGCAAAGTATATGAGCAAAAAGACGAGTTGGGATTAAATCCAGAACAAATGCAGTTGGTCAAAAAAACACATCGTGATTTTATAAGGGCCGGTGCTGCAATTCCTGAGGAAAAACAAGAACGTTTCAGAGAGATTAATCAAAGATTGGCTACCCTATCTGTAGAATTCAGCCAAAATGTACTTGGTGATGTTAATGATTTTAAGTTAGTTATTGATAATGAAGAAGACCTGGCAGGCCTGCCTTCATCGGTTATAGAAGCTGCATCTGAGACTGCTGAATCAAAAGGTCTGGAAGGCAAATGGGTTTTCACTCTTCATAACCCAAGTGTCATGCCATTTTTGTATAATGCAGATAACCGCGAGTTGCGAAAAGTTATGCAACAAGCTTACATTAACAGAGGAAATAATGGCAATGAGTTCGACAATAACGCAATCATAGGAGAAATTATCAATTTAAGACTTGAAAGGTCAAATATGTTGGGCTTTGACAATTATGCAGACTATAGTTTAGAAGAAACAATGGCCAAAGATGTACCCACGGTAATGAATTTTTTGAAAACATTTTGGGAATATGCCTTACCAATGGCTCACAAAGAAGCGGAAATGATGCAGGAACTAATTGACGCCCGTGGCAAAGATTATAAGTTAAAGGCATGGGACTGGAGATATTATGCCGAACAGGTACGTAAAGAAAAATACGATTTGGATGAAAACGAAATTCGTCAGTATTTTGAACTTAACACCGTAACTGATGGCGTATTTATGGTCATTGAAAGGTTATGGGGCTTAACTTTTGAAGAGCGTAAGGATATCCCGACCTATCATCCAGACGCTACGGCTTATGAAGTTAAAGAAGCTGACGGCTCACACGTTGGTATTCTTTATATGGATTTTCACCCGCGCGAAAGCAAAAGAAGCGGTGCATGGATGAGCAGCTTCAGACCACAATATATCAAACCTGACGGAGAATTTGTACATCCCATAGTTACTATCGTTTGCAATTTTACACCTGCGACGGCTACGAGTCCTGCCCTTTTAAGTTTTGATGAGATGAGAACCTACTTCCATGAAATCGGACATGCGCTTCATGGTCTTATGTCAAAGGCAACATATCCCAGTCTGGCCGGCACCAATGTGCCTCGCGATTTTGTAGAGCTGCCTTCTCAAATAATGGAAAACTGGGCCAAAGACCCTGAAGTATTGGTTGACTTCGCTTTCCATTATGAGACAGGTGAGCCTATGCCACAAGAATTAATGGATAGAATTGCCGCTGCCGGTAACTTTAACCAGGGTTTTGCTACAGTAGAATTGTTAGCGTCTGCGCTGCTCGACATGGAGTATCATACCATCACCGAGCCCTTCTCTGAAGAACAAATTCCTGAAGTCGTTTCTATTATAAACGAAAGGACTAAAACAAAGTACAATATGATGCCTGAGATTTATTTCCGCCATGGAAGTACGCATTTCATGCATGCATTTACATGGGGTTATGCTGCCGGCTATTACAGTTACTTATGGTCCGGACTGCTTG
>PXBB01000083.1 GCA_003565735.1 Bacteroidales bacterium | reverse complement strand
GCGGAAAGTGTAATAGAATCATTTTGACAAATATTTTCCTGTGGGTTTAGATTTGAAATGGGCTTTGGTAAAACCTGAAGCTGTAATTCATAAACACTGTCGCAGCCATGTGCTGTCAGCAAGCTGTCGTAGTAAATGCCCGCTTGCGTGTAATCTTGTCCGCGCCAGTGGAAGATGTCTCCATCACAGACTTGTGCATGTTCTGTATGCTCAAAAATAGGAATGCTATGCAATTCCAAAATAAATACACTGTCGCAGCCATGTACTGTCAGCACGCTATCGTAGTAAATGCCGGTTTGTGTGTAATTCTGACCGCGCCAGTGGTAGCTGTCGCCATCACAGATAGACGTCTGGTGAACAAATTCATAAACAGGATCTACTTGCAGCTGCAGCACATAAACGCTGTCACAACCAAAAGCGGTTGTTAGTGAATCATAGTAGGTGCCGGCCATGGTATAATCCGTACCTCTCCATGAATAAAAGTCGCCATCGCAGATAGATGCTTGATGTATAAACTCATAATTGGGATGGACGTTAAATTCCAGGATAAAAATACTATCGCAGCCAGCTGTTGTAAGCAAACTATCGTAATAAATGCCAGTTTGCGTATAATCCTGACCGCGCCAGTGGTAGCTATCGCCATCACAGATTTGGACATTTTCTATGTGCTCAAATATAGGATTGACGGTTAGTTCCAGGATAAATACACTATCGCAATTATTGGGCACTTGCACGCTGTCGTAGAAAATACCCGCCTGGGTGTAGGTTTGCCCACGCCAGTGGTACATGTTTCCATCACAGATTTGTGTATGATATGTGTACTCATAGGATGGGAGAACGGTTAAATTCAAAATAAAAACACTATCACAACCTTGCACTGTAAGTAAACTGTCGTAATAGATGCCACTTTGGGTGTATGTTTGTCCTTGCCATTGGTAGGCGTCGCCATCGCAAATTTCTGTATATTCTGTATGTTCATAGGTCGGGTTGACCATTAACTCGAGAATGAAGACGCTGTCGCATCCACTTGCTGTTAGCAAGCTGTCGTAATAGGTGCCGCTTTGCGTGTAATCTTGTCCACGCCAGTGGTGGTTAACATCATCACAAATATGCACATTATCAGTAAACTCATAATGGGGCTTTACAAAAACCTTAACACTATCAACAGAGATACACCCCAATGAGTCTGTAACAGTTACCGAATAATAAGTAGATACGTTGGGGGAAGCCGTGGGATTGGAAGACTGAGGGTTGTTTAGGCCTGTAAGAGGACTCCACAGGTAATTGACACCTCCGGAGGCACTAAGCTGAGTAGATTGACCGTAACATATGGTGTCGTTCGGCCCAATCAGAATAGGATGTCCCTGAACAACCGAAACAATCAAGCTGTCAACAGCAGAGCATCCATGATGGTCAGTAATGTTTACAGTATAAGTAGTGGTATGTGTTGGGCTGGCTATGGGGTTAGCAATTTGAGTATTGCTTAAACCTGTTGCAGGTGACCACTGGTAAGAAACGCCACCGGCTGCATTTAATTGCACATTTTGACCTACACATAGGGATGTATCATTTCCTGCATCAACATGAGGCAAATTATTTACAACAACTGCAGTAGTAGCTACTCCCGGACAGCCATGAATATCAGTTACGGTTACAGAGTATGTTCCGGCATGGTTAAGCTGTGCATCAGGTATTTGAGGATTTTGTAGGGTTGAGGTAAAACCGCCAGGGCCACTCCAGATATAGCTTGCTCCTGAAGATGTACTAAGGAATATGCTATCACCTATGCAAACGGGGCCATTATTGGCGGCATTAACATTGACATTAGCAGGCATATAAGTTATTGTAATGTATCCATTTCCGCTGTTTTGTCCCGGATTACAAATACCTGTGCCAGGGAAAAAGCTAGAACCCCCACCACCACCGCCACCACCCAAAGGATAGCTTGAAAAGCAATCACTGCCACCACCACCGCCACCATACAAGCCGCCGCCGCCACCACCACCCGGTCCTAAATTATGACATGGGTCAACAGCTCCATTGCCACCAGTTGCCAAGCTGCCATTTTGCCCCCAGTTACCACTATTAATCCATGGGGGCCCTCCACTGCCTCCAAAAGTTTGTCCTCCACCATTGCCACCAACACCATAAGGACTCATTCCATTACTACCTATATTACAACCACCTATACCACCTGAGGCATTGGTACTTCCTCCTCCCATTCCCCCACCACCAGCAGCAACTATGATGCGGTTATTGTTGTTGTATGGTAAAATTCTGATATCGGATGCACCACCACCACCACCGCCCCTATTTGATACTATATTAGCAAGTCCGCCTGTCCCACCTCCATTATAACCTGCATTACCAGAAGCATTTCCCATACCACCAACACGGAGCTCCAAAATTTGCCCGGGAGTTACGTTCAAAGTAGCACTTACAACGGCGCCTGCAGCACCATTTACACCACCACCACTTGCACCAGCAACAACAACATCAATACTTGTAACACATGTTGGCACTGTCCATGTTTGAATACCTCCTGTGTAATTAAAATTCACAGTAGTTTGGCTATAAACATGATGTTTTTCGAAAATTAATTGAAAAATAATAATAAAAAATAGAAATTTTATTAACCGTATCATATTATAGGCAAACCATTATGTGCTTAAGGCAAATTTAATAAATAATTTTGAAATAAAAATACCAGCTAAATAAAAAGATAATAATAATATTTTTCTACCTTGAACCCAACAAAGTTACATGCCCTGTATAAACATGTTGTCTTCCCTGAAAATCAGTAACAATTATTCTGTAAACATACACATCTTGTTTAAAAACATCATTTGTTTTTGGACATCTGCCATACCACGGTTTATCAATATGGTGACTTTCAAAAATTAACTCTCCCCATCTGGTATATATAAACATGCTGTAAGCATCAAAGTTTGTTCCGTAACCTCTAAAATAATCATTTACACCATCATTATTAGGTGTAAATGCATTTGGAATATAAAAGGTAAAATCTGGTAAAATTTTAACAACCCCATATGTAGAATCTTTACAGCCATAGTTTGACACAACAGTTAATCTGACATTAAATGTTCCCGTATCTGAAAAAGCATGTACCGGTGATGGTAAAAATGATTCGTTCAAAGGGCCAGCTAAAGGGTCATCAAAATTCCAATGCCAAGAGCTTGCACCATACGAACGGTCAAAAAATCTGACTTCAGGATACTCAATCGTTGTAATCTCAGGGTTTGCAAAAAAGTCAGCTACCGGGTTTGGATAAACCCTAATATAGTTTGGTTTGTAGTGGGTAGATTCGCAACCCTCTTGAGTTTTTACAGTTAATGAAACCGAATAGACCCCAGGATCAATGTAAGTATGTGTTGGATTTTTTGAATTAGAAAAGTTGTCAGAACTACCTGGATTACCAAAATTCCACACCATGGAGCCTGATTGCGTATCTGTCAAGCCAGAAAAATGAACTGTCAAAGGAGAACAACCTGTTAAGGGTACAGCTTCAAAGTCCACATTTGGCTCAGGAATCACATTTACCGTAACGCTATCCATGTTGTAGCAACCATTTTCATCAAAAACTGTCACCGTGTATGTTGTCGAATTTAAAGGTTTAGCAATTGGGTTTGCAATATTTACTGCATTTAAAAATGCCGGAGGATCCCACAAATATGTAATACCTCCTGAAGCACTAAGCATAACATCTTCTCCATAACAAATGGACGTGTCTGGAGTTACATTAACATCCGGCTTTGGATATACTGTTACCCAAACACTATCTGAATTAGAGCAACCATTAGTATCAACAGCTGTTACAGTATACAAAGTTGTTGTTATTGGTTGAGCTATCGGGTTCGAAATATGAGGATTGCAAAGAAATGAAGCCGGATACCACTCGTACGCATATCCACCAGAAGCTTGTAGTTGCACATTGTTTCCAGTACACATAGATTTATCAGACCCTGCATATATTTGAGGGCGTGGCAATATATGAACCCATGCTTTTACCGTATCTTTACAACCATCCGCATTTGTTACCGATACAGTAAACTCATGTGAACCAACATAAGGAGAAATATCTATAGATGCGGTTATACTACCATCACACCATAAGTAAGAATTACCACCAGATGCTGTTAAAGTAATTGAGTCACCGTAGCAAGCTGTAATAGGACCATTTACCAACGGTGTTGGTATGGCATGAATTATTAACTCTAAAATAAATAAACTGTCACAACCAGCTATTGTGAGCAAACTGTCATAGTAAACACCAGCTTGAGTGTAATAATTTCCGCGCCAGTGGTAGTTGTCGCCATCGCAGATAGACGTCTGGTGAACAAATTCATAAACAGGATCTACTTGCAGGTGCAGCACATAAACACTGTCACAACCAAAAGCGGTTGTCAGTGAATCATAGTAGGTGCCGGCGATGGTATAATCAGTACCTCTCCATGAATAAATGTCGCCATCGCAGATAGATGCATGATGCACAAATTCATAGTCGGGATGCACGTTTAGTTCCAGGATAAAAATACTGTCACAATCATTTACCGCCTGCACGCTATCATAATAAATGCCGGTTTGTGTGTAATTCT
>PXBB01000021.1 GCA_003565735.1 Bacteroidales bacterium | reverse complement strand
GCTGCTTCTTTGAGGCCGTTCAAGCAACGAACCCAGTCAGCATTGTTGATCTGGTTAACCTTTTTTTGATGACCAAACTCTCGGTGGCTGTTCCATATCACACCGCGAATGCAATCAAATGCATAACTTTCCATGTAGACGGACGGTTGTTGTTTTTTTCCTTTGCCTATCTGAAACTGTACATACGCGGTTTCTGCATCAAACAATGGTTCTTGATACAGTGTAAAATTTAGACCTTTCATTACTACGCCTCTTTTCAAATGCACAAATGAATAAGCATCTACTATACATTATACTACTTTAAAGCGTAAATAACACTTGATTCAATCAAAGGTGTCATTTCAAAGCATATGCTGCTGATTTTGGCAACGCCCACATCCATTGGCGCTTCAGCCTGTTGTATGCTTCCGCTCCGGCGTTCAGCTTCATTTTCTGAATCTTTGTCAACGATGGCGGTTGAGAACTGAAATGAAAGGCTTGGTAACAAAAGTTGCGAAGCCATTTTTTTGCTGTGAAGTGAGCGTCAGGACCACGTCGGGGTTAAAGGCATGATTTTTACCTCGGATGATTCAAAAATGGCGAAAGCTTTAGTCCATGCGCTTGATGACTTATCTTTTACTGTTAAAGTTTTCGATGATGGCGTTGTTTAAAGCAGACGAGTCGTTTAAGTATGTCTCGGTTAATCACCATGATGTTGGCCTGCTCAATCGCGGTTTATCCTACTACATTGAGTAAAAACTCACCAACACGGAGTAACAATCTTGGTTCTTTCATTGAAGATACCGTTTCCAATCGTTCTTTAATTTAGTTGAGCCAACGGTTTGGTTTGGTTAATAAGCACATGCGCTCCCTGCCATTTTCAACGATCTAAAATGGCTAAAGGTCACAGCGGCATGGTTATAGGCAAGGCCGTTTATTTTCGACAAACGTGGTGGTTCGAACTTCAAACCATCGTTGCGTATCAATTGAGTCTCTCGCCGATGGTTGCTATGGTGAAGGTGTATCGTACTATCGAATAAAATAAGGGTGATCTATGCATGCGTTATCTTTTGAAAAAGACCAGAACAGTGCTTTTATTCATCGTAATCACAGCCGTTTTAGCCGCCTGTGACACCGACGCTGAAGCCTCCGATGATCCAATCATCATCACCTTCGATCACGAAGGCATCGACGCGATTGAGGTCGATTCGCTTGATGACCTTTTACCCCCGGATGATCCACAGATGGAGCACCACACGTTTGAAGGATGGTATCTCGATGGCGACCTGACCGAGCCTTTTGCCTTCGATACGTTGCCTGATGGCGATATTACGTTATACCCCCACTTCGAACCGGCGTCTTTCACAATTGATTTTGCGAACACCGAGTTTGACTCGCTTGTGATTGCCTACGGGGAATCGATACCCGAGATTGATGATCCCGACAGTGGCGAACACCAAACCTTTGAAGGCTGGTATTTGGACGACGATTTCCAAGACCCTTTCGACGCGGATACCATGCCTCCTGAGGACCTCACGCTCTACGCCCGTTTTGAGGACATTACCTATACCGTTAGCTTCGAACACGTCAATCTTGATGATGTTGATGTGGTAAGCGGTGAAATTTACGAACTACCGACCCCCGATACCGCCGACAACGAAACGTTTGAAGGCTGGTATTTCGATGCGGACTTCACCGATGCGGCGGGCGATGTCATCACGGTTGAAGACGACATGACGCTCTACGCTCGTATCGAGACCACCGGCCCTTACACCATCAGCTTTGAAAACACCGGTGATTATGACATCCCCGATCAAGAATACGAAGAAGGAGAAACCCTTGTCTTAGAACTCGACATGTTCAAAACGGGACATGTGTTTGACGGCTGGTACGTAGACCCTGACTTCGAGACCCCCTTCACCGACACCACGATGCCGGCCGAAAACATGACGCTTTACGCAAATTGGACTCCCATTGAGTACACGATACTGTTTGACACAGACGACGGTGAAGCGCTCGACCCATTGCGCCTTGAATACGGCGATAGCTTGGACCTTCCCGAGCCACAAGCCCCTGAAGGCATGACCTTTGTCGGCTGGTTTTGGGATCCTGATTTTGAGAACCCACTCGACATCGATACGATGCCCGCATACGCGATTTTCCTTTACGCCAAGTTTGCTCCTGAAACATTCGCCGTGCACTTTGAAACCTTTGATGGTGAAGCGCTTGAACCGCTCGTTGGTGTAACCGGTGACACCATCGAACTGCCTACGGATGTCGACCATGATACGATGGTCTTCTTCGGATGGTATTTTGACGCTGATTTTGAAGAAAAAGCTGGCGACACCGTCGTGATCGGCGACGAGGACATCACACTGTACGCTTACCTCGTTGAAGAAGAAACCCTCACCGTGTCGTTTGAGACGTTTGGTGGAACCGAACTCGAATCGATCGAACTCTCTACCGGCGATACCTTACCGGGTGATTTAGTCCCTGAACGTGATGAGTACATCTTCTCTGCGTGGTACCTCGACGAAGAACGCACGGAGCATTTCGACATGAACACGCCGATTGTCGAAGACATGACCTTATACGCGGCGTATGGCTCAGAAGGACTTGAGTTCACGTTGAACGACGATGAGGCATCCTACGCGGTTGAAATGGGCACGGCAATGCAAGAGAGCATCGTCATCCCCGCACGGCATGAAGGGTTGCCGGTGACTGTCATTGCCCAGGAAGGCTTTTCTGAACAAGACGTCATAAAAGCCATCACGCTACCGAAAACCTTAGAAGTCATTGAACTTTGGGCGTTCTTTGAAGCCGAAGCGCTTGAGAGCATTCATATACCCGAGCGGGTTGTTGAGATTGGTCTCGAAGCCTTTATGAACGCCTACAGTTTAGAGACCGTGACCTTCGATGAAAACATTGAACTTGAAGCGTTTTACTGGCATTTGTTCTTTAATGCCCATTCTCTTAAAAACATTGAAATCCCACGAAGTGTCACCAAAATATACCCCAGTGTCTTTTATGAAAACCACAGCTTAGAAAGCATCGTCATCCCCAACACCGTGGAAATCATTCGTGAATATGCCTTCTACCACAACACATCCCTTGAAACGGTGATATTTGAAGAAAACAGCAACCTTGAAACCATCGGTTGGATGGCCTTTGCCTACAACGACAACATCACCGACATCGTCATCCCAAAAAGCGTCGTCACGATTGAAGGCCATGCCTTTAGAAACATGGGTGGGGTCGAGACAATCACATTTGAGGAAGGCAGCCAACTGAAGCACATCGGTGCGAGCGCCTTCAGAGAAATCCCGAACGTCACCAAAATCACCTTACCCGACACCGTTGAAACGCTTGGAAACGGCGCGTTTCAAGATATGATGGGGTTAACGTCCATCGATCTAGGATCGAGCCTGGTAACGATGCAGTCGTCGGTCTTCAGATACAACGAAAACCTTGAAAGCATCACCCTGCCCGACACGCTTGAAACAATCGGCACCGCCGTATTTCTTGGCACCGGCATCGAAAGCGTGCACATCCCCGCAAGCGTGACAATGATTGGCATCTCGGCCTTTTCAAACAACGAAAACCTCACAAACGTCACCTTTGAAGAAGGCATTGATTTAGAGATTATATCGGCGTCTGCCTTCGCCCACACGTCGTTGGTCACGATCACCATCCCAGCGAGCGTCAGCGAGTTCAATCTGAGTGCCCTATCGGGCATTGAAACGTTGCAAGAAATCAACGTTGAAGACGCCAACGAGCACTACACCTCACAAAACGGTGTGCTGTTCAATAGCGACATGACCGAACTCATTACCTACCCCGCCAACCGACAACCTTATACGCATTACGACGTGCCCGATACTGTCACAGCAATTGTCGGCACCGGTTTCTCAAACAACCAACACCTCGAAACCATCGCCTTACCCCCCGCCCTTGAAACGATTGGCGCAGGCAGTTTCCTAAACGCCCAAAGCCTCAAAAGCATCCACATCCCAAGCAGCGTCACATCGATTGGTCCACATGCTTTTCAGGACGCTGTGAACTTAGAAACCGTCACCTTCGGAAGCGGCATCGACCTCGATGAAATCGACAACAAAACCTTCAAAAACACCGCGATTGAATCCATCGAGATTCCTGAATCGGTTCGTTGGATCCGTTTCCGCGCCTTTTACAACACCTACGACCTCAACACCATCTATGTCAACCGTTCGCACGACGATGGCATCACCCACATTCACTGGGACACCTTCAACACGATTAACGCAAACCCGGTCACCATATTCGTTCCGGCGGGCTCCTTAGAAGCCTATCAAGAGGGATTAGAATGGGACGCCTACAGCAACCGAATCTTTGAATCGGACTGAACCTTAGCCGTCTGTCCATACATAAGCTAGCAAAAAAAACACCCCCTTAATCAGAAAACAAGGGGGTGTTTTTGATGCGGTTTTGCTGTCGTGCTTGTCGCAAGTTGTTCAGCTGTTTCGATGCTCAAGCCGATTTTCGCTCACTTCCATAGGTCCTCGCAAATCGCAATCAATTGCTCGTTGACTTGCTTATCAATCATGTACTTAGGCGAGTTCTCGAGGTTCGTGTCGTCGTTTTCAACGATCAAGACCTTGGCATCCTTCGATAGTGTATGGGTGTGATACACGCCTTTTTT
>PXBB01000088.1 GCA_003565735.1 Bacteroidales bacterium | reverse complement strand
GGATTAGTAACGGTAGGCTGGTACATCCTTACTTTTTTTATGGGTACGGGTGCGCCATTTTTATTGGGCATGGCATAAAGTGTTATTATCTGATTTTTAATTTCTGCTATTTTATCTTTAATGCTTTGCTCTTCATGTTCTTCGGCTTTTTTGAGCGCTTTTTCGAGTTGCTCAATATCCTTTTTCAAAATTTTCTCTGCTTTTCTGGCTTCAATTACAATTTCTCGCACTTTGTCGTCCACTATATTTTTCACATTGGCATCCTCAATACTGGCAAGTGGTTTTCTTACAACATATTTAACCTTTTTTTCCTCCTCCCCTTTCTTATTTATCTCTGTTCTTTCAATAGCTCCGTAAAAGGTTTCTTTATGCAAACTTCCTCTAACCGTATCTCCTTGTTGGTAAATAAACTGCCCATTCTTCCCTTTTAGCTTCCTGCCTTGCTTTCTTAATATTTTTCGGCTTTGCTTTCTCATAACATCTGGCGTATGATGCGAGACAAATATTTCGTTTTCTACTGCCAGAATATCTTCAGTAAAAGTTTCCCATGGCTTGCTAATGTGAAAATTTTTATCGGCATACCTTTCTTTAACATCATCTCTTTCGTGATAGTACTTAGCAAGCATTTCGTAGTTTTCTTTACTGATGCAGGCAATTACAATAGCATCAATGCAGTGGTGCACATGATTAACACGCTCTTTTTTGTCATACATATTTTGCAAGCCCCACATTTTTCTAAAATCTGCAACGATGCTTCCTTTAACCGTATAAACACTATCAAAAACACTTTTCAAATACAGCCGTGAGTATTTAGTTATTATACCTGTATCTACCAGCTGGCTGTTTTTGAATCCTTGGGGTACATCCTGCATCAAAAACCTATTGTATTTATTTCGCCAGTAGTTGCGCTCGTATGTCAATTTATGTCTTTTTTGTATGGCATTGTCCTTGGCGTTTTTATCAGCAGCTCCTTTAGCTTGTTTTACAGCACTTTCAATTTGCTTATTCAATGGCTCTATATACTTTTTCTCCCAATCCTTTACGCGTTCTTTTATTTCCTCATAGTTTGTTAGTTCAAACGGAATTTTGTTACCCTTCATTTCTCTGTTAAAACGACTATCGCATAAAGTTTTGTTTTCCTGTGAGTTGTCGAATGACACACTTCTCGGAATGGTATGCTCAATATCATAAGAAGGATTGGCACCTAAAAACTCGCTCAAAGCAATTTCATTACCTGTATAAATACATTTATGGTTTTGCTCTTCCCATAACTGATATTTAAGAATGTCATCGTCACTTGGAGTTGTTTTGTATCCCTGCGCCTTATAATGTGCCGCTATTTTTTCTGCATATTCTTTTCTCTTGTTTTCTCTATCCCTTTGCCACGCTTGTAATCCTTTCCGCTCATTGGCATTTAATAGTCCCCTTGAAGTTTCTATATTTATTTTCGCATTCTCATCAATAACATTGTCTTTAATGAGTTCATTAATAACCTTTCTAAGCTGGTGCAAAGCACGCATAGCCATAGGATTTCTTACTGATGACACGAGTGGGCTTCCCAAATATCTCTTGCCATCATCAGCTCTGACTGCTTTTTTGTATGTTTCAATGGCTGAAGGGTGATATATTCTTGTTGAGCTTTTATTTTTCAGGGCATAGTTATTTGCCAAATAATTTTTTAAACGCTCATCTATAGCTTGTACTTTGAGGAACTCCCCCTTAAAGCTATTAGCAGTCATTTGTTTTTTGAGTAATGCAAACGCTTCTGATTCAATTTTTGTCTTTTTCTCAATATCTAAAAGAGCATAATTATTCTTTCCAAAATAACTTATACTTTTCTTTTTTAAATCATTATAAAAATAGTCTTCTGCCTTTTCGCTCCAACACTCTCCTGTTTCCCTGATGTTTTTGATAAACCCGTTAACAATTTCTATGATAGCTTTTTCATCATTCTGTGTTTTGATGATTTCAAATACTTTTGTTTTAATAGCATTTCGTTTTTCAATATCATTCCAGATACCATCTTCTACAACCTCATGCAAATTAGCTAGCATAACAGCATGTGAATAAATCAAGCCTTCCCTCAAAAAAGGCAAAATTTTTCTAATGGCTTTAAGGCTAAGTGAGGCAAACTCTTGTTTGAGAGTAATTTTTAAAAATTTCTTAACTTGGTCGTCATCCAACATTAACCTTTTTCTTGCAAAAGATATAAGATTCTCTTCGTTGTCAAATGTATATAAAACATGCCATACATCATTTATATCAATAAACGACATCTGTCCATCTTTCTCTCGTTTATATTCAATTTTCAAGTTTAAGAAATCTTCGCCAAAAATATCCTTAAAAACCGCAGAAACCGGACTCCCGCTAACAGTAGTGTCCATTTTGTAATTAAGCAAATAATCTTCCGGCTTACAATTATCGTCTCTAAAATATTTGTATTGATTTTTGGGCGCCAAATGCTTAGCAATGTCCTCAAAATTGAAATGAGGCCTTTTTAGAAAAAACCGCCCTATTGCAATTTCTCTCTCTTCATCATTTAGGGGTCTTAGTTTTTCATCATATGGAGTCTTTATGCGGATGTTGTTCACAAAACACAACATTCTATATTCCTCAAATAAAGGATGGGAGGTAGAACAACGCTGGCTCTTTGGCTCAAAAACACATTTGCCAATTAAGCCCTTTTGCGACTTTAAAGGTCGTTGATAAAAAATGGCTTTTTTGAGTTCTGTTACAAAATCTTTTGGGAGCTCTTGATACTGACATATTCTTTCAAACTCCTCAAGATAGTGCTTTTCTCTATGCGTATAGTGATTTCTAATTTTTTCGCCTTTTTTATATTTTTCATAAAAATATTGGCCCAATGTCATTTCCCCTTTTTGTTCCGATATAAAATCTATTTCTTTTTTAACGGCACCATCACTTTCTTTCGTTCCCTCAAGTCTGTTGCTTAAAAAGCCTCTCCTTTGTGCCATGTGATAAAATGCCCTACCCAGAATATATCTGTCGCCCTCATCGTTAAGATTCATTTTTTTTGTTACAGCCAAAAATCTGAAATAGTATGGATTCTTATTAGTTTCTTCAGAGGTTCTCCACCATTCAATAAAACTTTGATTTAACGGATACTGTTTTTCATACCTCCATTTATTCAAGTCATCCATGCTAAGTTTAGGACAATAATTATGTTCAGTTAAAGCCATAAGGGTGTTTATTTTTCTTAGCTTTCTTCTATACTTTAATCGTCTTGCACTTCTAAAGTTTGTTCTTTCAGCTGCTTTTGAACTTTCAACCCCCTTTTCAATTTTAACACCTTCCTGAAAAATCCGCACTCCTTTATTTAACAAATTAAATTTTGCTCCTTCTTTTTCCACTACAGCCCATCCAATGCTGTTAGTGCCGAGGTCTAAACCGAGTATTTTAGCCATTTTTGTATTGTTTTTATTTCAGTTAAACACAAATTTTTTGTTAAAATTAAAAAAAATATTTTATTATCTTGTAATAATTTGTATATTTGTCGTGGATAAAAATCCATTTTACATCTTATCACAATAAGGCTATATGCCGAAGGATAACATGTCCTATACGCCCGCTTCGGTGGGCGTTTTTTTTTATCGGAATGCAAACCGCTAAAATCTCCTGAAAGAGTGATGGCAAACAAGGGGGTATCCCATTGTTTTTTTTTAACTGAAAATCATGCATTGGATATTTTGAGACTGACTTACCACTCCCTTCACAAATCAAAAACACCTGATTTCTGTGTGATTTTCAGCCTCATTACGAGTTTCTAATACATAATGCAGGTTAAAAATCCCTATAAATGGGGATTGTGAGAATGTATAAATATTTACAATTTTGCCTGAAATAATGTTGGGACAGTCTTTGAGTACTTACCTAACTAATATATAAGCTTTTAGAATGAAAAATTGGCTAAAACATATCATGCTTTTTTTCTTAAGTCTTTGTTTTGTTAATGCTTTTTCGCAATCACACGAAATAACAGGCAAGATTTTGGACGAAAATGGCAGACCTTTGCCCGGTGCCACTATCTGGTGGTGCGACCATCATAACGGAACCATTTCAGATTTAAACGGCGATTTTGCTTTGAAATATACCAGCTGCCGCCATGGATTTCTTACCGTCTCATATTTGGGCTATCAAACTCATGAAATCCCTATTTCTGATGAGTTGAATGGCCTGAAAATAAAAATGGAGCCTTCGGAATACCTCATTGATGAAGTCGTGATAACCGACAACTTTAACGGGCAAATGCGACGGATACAAAGTATGTCTGTGGATCGCATACAGTCTGATTTCATACAGCAGAATTTGTCCGGTAGTCTGATGCAAACACTCAGCCGTTTGCCGGGGGTGTCATCAAGCGATATAGGCTCAGGGAATGCCAAGCCTATTATCCGCGGCTTAGGGTACTACAGGGTAGCATTTGCCATGAACGGCATCAAGCAAAGTGGACAGTTTTGGAGTGCCCACACGGGGCTGAGCGTTGACCAACACAATATAGAGCAACTGGAAATAATCAAAGGGCCTTCATCATTGCGCTATGGCTCCGATGCTATAGGAGGTGTTATCAATGTGTTGCCGCCTGCCATCCCACAGGAAGGGGTGTATAATGCCTCTGTCAGTTTGACCGCCAAATCCAACACACAGTGGTTGGGGGCATCTGCCAATGTGAGCGGACGTAAGAATGACTTCTACTTCCGTTCACAAATTACACACAACAACTATGGCGATATCAAAATCCCTTATACAGACGTGTTCTATTTACCTGCGCCGGTTAGTGCCATTGAAGCTACACACAAAGTGGAACTGGGACAGCATGTACCCAATACGGCCGGTAATGAGAGTGCTTTTGCTTTTACGACAGGCATTGTAAAACCCTGGGGCAACAGCTATCTGGATTTTTCATACCATACCTCTAAAAATGGTTTCTTCGACTGGATAGGTCTCAAGCACGAAGAAAGACGCGAAAAGCATCTGAATTCAACACGCGACATATTATTGCCCTATCAAAAAATTGAGAATTATGCCGTCAACCATTTTACCAACAGGTTTTTTGGTGAAAATAAGTTAGAGCTGGCTTTGGGGTTTCAGCACAATGTGTCTTCCGAACACTGTCCCCTCTCCGACAGGACAGGAAACAGGCAAGAAGAACTGGCACACTACAGAGAGCTGGATGACCTGGAGCTGCTTCTCAAACTGAACACATTTTCTGCCAACGCTCTTTACTCTTACAGAGAACGCGACAGACACACATTCGACTTTGTTGTAAATACGCAGTACGAACAGAACACCATAGACGGCTATAACCATATCATACCCAACTACATCCGCCACTCAGCGGGGATAGCCTTGATGCACCGTTATGATATTTCTGAGAGGTGGGTGCTCAGCAGAGGCTACCGGCTTGATTATCATCATTTTGACATGGCAGAAACCCTGAACCCCGACCCACAGTATGGCGACAGCATTTTTAATCAGGAGTTCAGTAAAGACTACTGGGGCACTGCTTTTTCAGGCGGTCTTAGTTACCTGCCCTCTGACAGATGGACCTTTAAAATTAATGTTGGCAAAAGCTATAGGGTGCCCTCGGCTTACGAGTTAGGCGCACACGGCCTCCACCGCCACGAAGGACGCTTCGAGAAAGGCGACCTGAAACTCAAACCTGAACAAGCCTATCAGATGGATTTTGGGGCAGAGTATAACCACCCTTCATTTAGTGTTGCCCTCAGTCCCTTTTTTAACTATTTCGCAAACTATCTTTTTCTCAACCCTACGCCTTATCTCAGGTCAGAAGGACAGGTTTACGAGTACCAACAAACTACGGCATTGCTGTATGGAAGCGAAGTTAGCCTTTTGTATCATTTTCTGGATAATTTTGACCTGACCGTCGCCGGCGCATATGTTTATGCGGTAAATACTGAGATAATGAGTCCGCTTCCTTTTATACCACCTCTATCAGTACTGGCCGACCTTAGTTATAACTTTAACAACTATAGCGGCAGCCGCCTCAAAAATCCGAAAATCGGACTGGAAAGCGTTCATACAGCTGCTCAAAACTATACCGTACCTAACGAACTGAAAACCCCTGCCTACACACTACTGCATGCCAGCTTGAGTGCCGATCTGAAAATTTTGGACCAAAATGCCCATATTATTTTCAGAGTTAGAAATATTACGGATGCGCACTATTACAATCATGTCAGTTTTTACAGAAGAATGAGAATACCTGAAGCCGGAAGAGATTACCAAATCTTTTTGAAATGGAATTTTTAAAAATGTACACGATGAGGTCAATATTTTCGGCTATAACATTCCCAAATAATTATGAAACACCTGCATAAAATACCCTACTTATTAGGATTGTACAATAAAAAGCGGCTTATTAGTTTTGCACCAACAATTAATTACTAATTAAAAAAAAATAAAAAATGAAAAGCAAATTAAAAAGTTTACTGCTTCTACTGGCTTTAGCCGTTATTGTAAGTTCGTGCAAAAAAGAAGAAGACGAGAAAGACGAAACCACGCCCCCTCAAATTACTGAGCTGAAAGCCGGCAACCACGACCACACATCCAGCACTATAGAAAAGAAGCCGGGGGCAGAGATTATTGTAGATTTCTCGGCACGCTCTAACAATGATGGCCGATTGGAAAAGTACCACATAGAAATTCACGACCACCCCGAAAGTGGACTCTCCGCTGATGAGTATCTGATTATAGATGATTTATTCGACAACGACATCACTTTCAAAGGAACAAGGAATGCCAGCGTACACAAACATATTGCTATTCCTGATGATGCGCCTTTAGGCGAATACCATGTGGAAGTTACCGTTTGGGATGAATTTGGCAACACAACAGATGCAGATGTCCTTATTTATATTGTTGCACCAAGTGAAGAATAATAAACAGATTATCCGTAATTAAAAAAAAATATGTCATGAAAAAAAGTTCCATTATTTTATTAACAATTTTAATGTTTTTTTTACACGCTTGTGTAAAAGAATCTGATGAAAAGGAAGCCTTTCCCGAAGTGACCATTTTGTCGCCTCTGCCTTGCGACACCATATATTTTAGCGAAGCGGTAACTTATAAGATTAAGTTTACAGATAAAAGTGGCAGCGGTTTGGGCAATTTGGCTATGGATATTCACAACAACTTCAATCAACACTCGCATGGCTCGCACCAGACTTGTGATATGGATCCTGTTAAAGAACCGGTAACGCCTTACGAAAATGCATGGGTCTTTAATTTGCCATCGGATAAATCAGAATACATTTTTGAGACCGTAATAGAAATCCCCGCAAAAAATAATGATAACAACAGTCATGATTACGGGGACTACCACTATCACATTTATGTTACTAACAACGATGGGTATCAATCATTTACCACATTAGATATCAAACTTCTTCATAAAGAAGATTAGAAATTAGCAAGTAATACCAAACCGCTGGCAAGCAAAACAGTTTGAATTGTTAGCAGAGTCTAGTCCTGAATAGTAATTATTATGAAGTTGATTCAAATGTTCATCAACTTCATAATAATTACATAGTCGGTATTAATATTTATAAATTAGGATTCCACAAAATCAGGCAATTTGTTTTTTAAGGTGCTGAAAAAAAAGTATAGTTTCTTTTGAAAGCCTGAATTATTTATGAAATTACGAATGTATTTGGATACGAAAAATGTTGAAATATTAAAAAGAAATTTCAACGCTCAACTTTTGTGCAACTAATATTATTGAATAAATATGCATGAGAGCTAAATGCTCACAAAAGTTCATAAAAGTAAGTACTTGCTAGTTACATTACATCAATCAATGAGTAAATTGAATTATTTAAAATTTAAAAATTATTTTATTATGAAAAAAATTCTATCATTTTTGTTTTTCAGCAGCATAATAGTCTCATTATCTGCCCAGAGTATATCAAGCGGAGAAATTAGGCTGGAAAACAGTGTTGACGTCAGGCTCCAAAGGGGATACACTCATAGTCTGGTTTTTAGATTACAAGGTGAAACCTTCCTTTTTAGCCATAATTCGAATAATGGTGAAACAAGAATCTGGAATTTAGACAAGGGTGGAGATCCTGTTTTTAACAAAAAATGGACTTCTGGTTGGACGAATATTAATTTTTACGAGTATAAGGGTGAGATGTACTTTTTCCATCAAAAAGAAAAAGATGGCTTAGCCCGTATAAATAAATTGGACTATGACGACATTATGAATAACAGAAGAATGGGAACAAGGGTTTTTGAACGCAATTGGTCAAGTGGTTGGACAAATACTTTGTTCTTTGTTCATAATGACATTCTTTACTTCTTGCACTACAAAGCAGGCAATGGTCTCGCTCGTCTAAATGCTTCAACCGATGGCGCCAGTATAGGAAATAGAATTTATGAAAGAACCTGGGCCACGGGATACACAAACTTTGCTATGACCAATAAAGGTGACAACTTTTATATTTTATACCAGAGAGGCGATGAGGGTACATGTGTAATCAATCAGATTAATCTTGAAAGATTAGAAACTGCTGCAAAGGCTGGATTGATGTCACCAAACCTTGGGACGGAAACGTATAGAAGAAAATGGACTTCAGGTTGGGACAATTTAACTTTCTTCCATCTGAACGGCCAAGTATATCTGTTTCTGAACAAGCCATCAACAGGCTTAGTACACATAGAAACACTAAAAGATGATGGCACCTTAGGGCCAAGAGTTTATGAAAGAACTTGGACAGAAGGCTGGACATCAATAGACATTTTTTACCGAAAGGGGAGACCTCAGCTGATGCATCAAAAAGAAAGCAATGGACATACAAAAATTTCTGAGTTGAAATTTTAGATATCAATACATAAACGGCTGTTTTCATTACAGACGTAACCAACAAGTGAGGCTGCAAATATTTCTTTGAAATATGCAGCCTCACTTGTTGGTTACTACGTGTTAAATTTTACATAAAACATATTAAATTCTTTTCATAAGCTTGTTTTTTTCAGGCAGTTTTTTATATAGTCAACGGGCACGGAGGTTCTCTTAGCGATGTTTTCAACTGTCATGCCGGCTTTGTAAAATCTTTTTATAAAGCAATCAAGAGTTTCCCCTACTTCAATAAGGTTTTTTTCGGGGTCGTAAAAGCGGATGGTTTGCTGTCCCCAGTTTTCCTCCTGCACCTTGTGAAGATATTCTAAACCTTTCTGTTCAATACTGCTGACAACCGTTTCAAAATCATCGGTTTCAAAACACAGTTCAAAATTTCTATTGCCAGACTTATGAAATGTACTTCCTGTTTTTTGAGCAATGATATGTGCTTCATCAAGTTGCCACAAGGACAACCCACTTTTAAATGCAATGCAGCCGCCAAAATCAAAGGCCACTTCCTGACACAACACCTCTGTATAAAATGGCTTCATTTTATCAATATCCTGTGTGATAATGACTGCGGAGTGGAATTTTATGTCCATTGTAAAATCATGTTAATTAGCATATTCATATTATAATCTCCATAAAGTTAGCTATTTTTTTTGATGTGAATAAAGATTTTTGCTTTATCTTGGCACATCTAAATTAACCATGCCATTTTTGACAGCATTCATAACAAGTGATGCCGTATTCTCTTCTCATTATTTTTTTGCAATAATTTTTTTAGTCAGAAAAAATATTTAATTTTGATGCGTAAATTAAAAACATAAAATTTAAACTATTAAAAACATGACAGTAAAAGATAAGCTGAAGTACACAAAAGATCATGAGTGGTTACGCGTTGAGTCGGATGATGTTGTAGTTGTAGGCATCACAGAATACGCACAAAGCGAACTGGGAGATATCGTTTTTGTTGAAGTAGAAACAGAAGGTGAAGAACTGGAAGCCGGAGAAGTTTTCGGCAGTATAGAGGCTGTAAAAACAGTTTCTGATATGTATATGCCGGTAAGCGGTCAGGTGCTGGAGTTTAATGAAGTGCTTACCACAGCACCCGAAACTATCAATCAGGATGCTTACGAAGCCGGTTGGATAATAAAAATCAAAATGTCTGACCCGCAAGAACTCAACGAACTACTTACACCCGAAAAATACAAAGAATTAATAGGTGCGTAGTTATCATATATTAAATTTTTTTAATGGATACAGAGCTACTGACTTTGAGCTTCCATTTGCTTAATGCTGCAATTTTCCCGGCTCACATTTTATGGAGTTTCTTGGCCTTGGCCATATTGCTTTGCTTTTCTGCCTTGATATCCGGGTCGGAAATAGCTTTTTTTTCGCTCGCACCTGAAAAAGTTAGCGAAATTAAAACGCATAACACATCCAGCAGTAAGTTGATAATTTCTTTGTTGGAACACCCTAAATATTTACTGGCGACTATACTTATTGGCAACAATTTTGTCAATATTGCCATTGTTGTCATTTCTACATTTATCACATTTCACTACGCATCATTACTTACCCATCCTTTGTTAGGCTTTCTTGTTCAGGTGGTGCTGGTAACTTTTTTACTTTTACTGGTGGGCGAAATTATTCCAAAAGTGCTGGCACACCGTTATGCTTTCAGCTTTGCTCAATTTATGGCACGTCCTCTAAAGGTATTGCGTTATTTTTTTCATCCGCTCAGCTTTGTTATGGTTCATTTTACTTCCTTTATTGATAAGCGTATCCAAAAAAAAGGATTAGAAATTACCGCTGAAGATGTGTATGAAGCTATTGAGCTTTCGGCTACTGACGAAAGAACACCAGAAGATGAAAGAAAAATGCTCAAAGGTATTGCCAAATTCAACGATATTGAAGTTAAGGAAATCATGAAATCGCGTATTGATGTCGTTGCTGTTGATGAGAATACAAAATTTAGCAATTTACTAGACCTTATTCGCCGTTCGGGTTATTCCCGAATACCCGTTTATAAAGAAACATTCGATAGCATTACTGGTATATTGTATGTTAAAGACCTCTTGCAATATCTTGATGAGGGTGACAGCTTTAAGTGGCAAAAACTTCTGCGCACACCTTTTTTTGTTCCTGAAAACAAAAAAATTGATGAACTCCTTAAAGAATTTCAATCCAAAAAGATACACCTTTCTATTGTGGTTGACGAATATGGGGGTACATCAGGGATTGTGACACTCGAAGATGTTATTGAAGAAATTGTGGGTGAAATAAATGATGAGTTTGACGTTGACGAAGTTTGTTACCATAAAGAGGATGCCCATACTTATATATTTGAAGGCAAAACCAGCCTCAACGATTTTTGCAAAATCGTAGAAGTTGATGATGCCATTTTTGATGATAAACGTGGCGATTCAGATACACTTGCCGGATTAATGCTGGAACTTTTTGGCAAAATACCCGATAAAAATGAATCGATAAATGTTAGTGGTATGAAGTTCATAGCTGCTGTGGTTGATAAAAGACGTATAAAAAAAGTAAAAGTAATTCTGAAAGAAATATGATGAAATTTTTGTTTCCCATTGCTGCATGTATCATCCTTTTGGTGAGTGCATGCGAACCGAATTATTACCCCAGACCTAAGGGTTTTTTCAGACTCGAACTTCCGGATAAAGAATATAAGGTTTTCGACTCTGTTCCCCTCCCTTACCTTTTCGAAAAGCCCGATTATGCTATAGTTTTTCCGGATACAGCACCACATGCTGAACCACATTGGATTGATATTCATTACAGGCCTTTTAATGCATCACTACACTTTAGTTATAAAGAAATTGATAATAACCTTGACGTTTACCTGGAAGATGCACGCTTGTTTGTTAACAAGCACATCCCGAAAGCCAGCATAATTAACGAGCGCCTCTATCAGGATCATATGTATGATGTTTACGGATTACTTTTTACAATTGAAGGTACAGGAGCAGCTTCGCCCGTGCAATTTTTCCTCACTGACAGCACCCATCATTTTGTTAGGGCAGCTTTGTACTTCAATTTTACACCCAATAACGACTCCTTGGCACCTGTAATTGAATATATCAAAGCGGATATTGAGCATATGGTTGAAACATTCAGGTGGCGCCAGTATTAATAGGGTACTTTGCTGTTGTCAACAATTATTTTAATCTCTGCAGGTTTATATAATGTGTGATGATATTCTGACATATTGTTCAGAGGTATGTCTGTAGGGCAATTTAAAGCAGAAAGTTTTATCTTTGCTCTGTTTTAGTTAAACTGTTTTAACAAATAGAATTATGCCAAAGACCTTTATTGACACAATAGTACGTGAGTTAGGTATCAGTGCGGTTCAGGCCGAGAACACCATATCTTTGCTTGAGGGTGGTGCTACAGTTCCTTTTATTGCCCGCTATCGTAAAGAACTGACAGGGAGTCTTGATGAAGTTAAGATAACACAGTTGCGTAACAGGCTGGAACAACTTAAAGACCTCGAAAAAAGAAAAGAGAGTGTATTAAAGAGTATTAATGAGCAAGGCCTGATGACACCTGAGCTAGAAAGGGAGATAAATGCCTGCACAACATTAACAAGGCTTGAAGACTTATACCTTCCCTACAAGCCTAAGAAAAAAACCAGAGCAACAATAGCAAAGTCAAAAGGGCTGGAACCATTGGCCGGAATCCTTATGCAGCAAGGCAACATAGACCCTGAGGCTGAGGCAGAACGCTTTGTAAGTAGTGCTCAGGAGGTCCATTCGGTAGAAGAGGCCTTATCGGGTGCCAGAGATATCATTGCAGAGTGGCTTAACGAAGATGTTCATCTGCGTCAAAAGATGCGTTTGTTGTTCAACAAAGAAGCGCTTGTAATATCAAGAGTCATTAAAGGCAAAGAGGCTGAAGCCCGTAAATATGATGATTATTTTGATTATAGCGAAGCTTTTAGAAAAGTGCCTTCTCACAGGTTTATGGCTGTGTTGCGTGGAGAAAGGGAAAAATGCCTTAAGGTAACAATAGAGCCTGATCAAGAAAAGGCTCTTGACCTCATGAAAAACCATGCCATAAAAGCACGCAATGCTGCTGCTATGGAAGTTGAAAAAGCAGCTGCCGACAGCTACAAGCGTTTGCTATGCCCATCAATGGTTACTGAAGCTAAACAGTTTGGCAAAGAGCGTGCAGACCAAAAAGCCGTTACTTATTTCGCCGACAACCTCAGACAGTTGCTTTTGGCACCCCCATTGGGAGAGAAAAATGTCTTGGCTATTGACCCCGGCTTTCGTACAGGTTGTAAAGTAGTGTGCCTCAACCAGCAAGGCAACCTGGTACATAATGAAACCATTTATCCCCACCCTCCCGAGAGCAAGGTTAAAGAAGCTGTTAAAAAAATACAATTTTTGGTGAATGCATATAAAATTCAGGCTATAGCTATCGGCAATGGAACTGCAAGCAGGGAAACCGAACGCTTTATTAGAAGTATCAGATTTGATAATGATGTAATGGCTGTCATGGTTAACGAAAGTGGCGCATCTGTTTATTCAGCGTCTTCTGTTGCTAGAGAAGAGTTTCCCGAGTATGATGTCACTGTTAGGGGAGCCGTTTCTATTGGACGACGCTTGATGGATCCCCTGGCCGAACTGGTAAAAATTGACCCTAAATCAATAGGAGTGGGACAGTATCAGCACGATATTGACCAAAATGTACTGACCAGCAAGCTTGAGGATGTGGTGGTAAGTTGTGTTAATAAAGTCGGCGTTGAATTGAACACTGCCAGCAAACAACTGCTGACTTATGTGTCTGGTGTTGGCCCGGTTTTGGCTCAAAATATTATTGACTATCGCAAAGAAAAAGGGGCTTTCAATTCTCGCAAAGAACTTAAAAAGGTGAAGCGCTTCGGGCCTAAAGCTTTCGAACAAGCAGCTGGCTTTATTCGCATACGCCATGCCAAAAACCCGTTAGATAACAGTGCTATACATCCCGAAAGCTATGACATTGTTGAAAATATGGCCGCTTCTTTAGGATGTAAACCCGGGGATCTCATTAAAAATGAAGCCTTAAGAAAGCAAATAAATATCAAAGAATTTATTACAAAGGAAACGGGCTTACCAACATTGAAAGATATTATGAATGAGCTGGCTAAGCCAGGTCTTGACCCCAGAAAAAAATTTGATTTCTTCGAGTTTTCTAATGAGGTGTATAGCTTAAAAGATTTAAAGGCGGGCATGGTATTACCCGGAATTGTTACTAACATAACTGCCTTTGGTGCTTTTGTCGATTTGGGCGTACATCAGGATGGCCTTGTGCATATCAGTCAAATGGCACCTCGTTATGTATCAGACCCGCACGAAGTTGTAAAACTTAACCAAAAAGTGGATGTTAAAGTTCTTGAAGTTGATATTGACAGAAAGCGCATATCACTGTCTTTATTAATTGACTGACAGACTCGACTTATCTGCACAAAACTTTATGCATTTACTTGAGCGGATTTAAGGGGCAAAACAACTGCAGAATTTTTACAGAATTTATTGGTATAAGTACATCTCTTTGATGTAGGCATATACGTTTTCGTGCAGGAAAAACTGCATATCTTTACCTTTTTTGATACCTGCTCTTATAAAACTTGATGATATTTCTATCTGAGGCGCATCTAGTATGCTGACATGTGGATGTTCGAGAAGTTGGTGATTGATAGTATCCTGAAAGCGTTTGTAAACAAATATTTTAAAATTATTCAGAATTTCTTCGTAATTCTTCCATTTAGAAAGATTCGCAAGATTATCGGCTCCTATCAAAAGGTAAAAATTCTTTTCCGGATATTTTTCTTTCAAATAAGTCAGTGTGTTGATGGTGTAGGAAGGTTGTGGCATAGCAAATTCAATATCAGAGGCTCTGAACTTGTGATGGTTTTCGATGGCCGCTTTAACCATGTTTAACCGGTGGTGCTGGGGTAATAGGGATGCTTTCTTTTTGAGCGGGTTTTGGGGCGATACGACAAACCAGACTTGTTGCAAATCGGTGTATTCCACAAAATATTGTGCCATCATAAGGTGCCCGCTATGTATAGGATTGAAAGACCCAAAAAACAAACCTGTTTCGGTTATTATTTTTTTGCTGCGATTGCTGTCATAAATTGTGTTAGTCATGACTTATTATTCAAAAAATGACTGATAACGGCCTCTGCTTTGCTAACAGCATCTTCCAAGTCATCATTAATAATACAAACATCAAACTGACTGGCATAATTAAGTTCCATCTGTGCCCTGGAAAGTCTTTTTTGCAAAGAGGTTTTGGTTTCAGTAGAGCGCGCTACTAAGCGCTTTTCAAGCACTTCAATGGAAGGCGGCCTAATAAAAATGGCCAAAGCTTGCTTGTCAAATTTTTTTTTGATATTAATACCTCCCAGCACATCAACATCAAATATAACATGTTTGTGCTGCTTCCAGATTCTCTCTAACTCAGACTTTAACGTTCCGTAAAAACTACCGGGGTACACCTCTTCCCATTCTAAAAAAGCTTCTTGCTGTATTTTTCTCTTAAAGGTTTCGATGTCCATAAAATAATAATCCTCCCCATCCACTTCTCCTTTGCGCATAGGACGACTGCATGCCGAAATAGAAAATGCCAAAGGCATACCTTTATCTAAAAGACGTTTCATGATGGTTGTTTTTCCAGAACCTGATGGCGCTGAAAAAATAACAGCTTTTCCTTGCATAATGTTTTTACTTACGCTATCAACTCTTACAAAAGTAATTTTTTTTTACCATTTTTAATATTAATCTATAATTTTGCGTAAAAAACAAGAATTATGAAACACATTTACATTTTCATTTTTATTGGGTTCCTGCTAACACCAGACTTATTATTAGCACAGGATAAAGAAGATACTTCATTATTTGGTATTCGTTTTAGTGGCTTCGTGAAAAACGATGCTTTTTTTGATACCCGACAATCCGTAACAGCACGCGAAGGACATTTTTTATTATATCCCTCGCCAGTTGTTGAGGATGTAAATGGCAATGACATCCATGCGCATCCTTCGTTTAATATGCTCTCCATTCAAACGCGCCTTACTGGTAATATTACCGGCCCGGATGCTTTTGGTGCCAAAACATCAGGCGTTATTGAGGGTGCATTTTTCGGGCATAGCGAACCAGATATTAGTGGTTTTCGCTTACGCCTTGCTTATGTCGTCTTTAACTGGGGTAAGACTGAACTTTTGGCCGGGCAGTACTGGCATCCTTTATTTGCGCCACAGGCTTTTCCTGAAGTCATTTCTTTTAATACCGGCGTTCCTTTTATGCCATTTTCACGCAATCCGCAAATACGTATATCCCGCCACCTGGGGCTTTTTACAGTGTCGGCTACTGCCTTTTCACAAAGGGATTTCTCTACTACCGGCCCAGAGGGGCCAAGCAGTGTATATATGAGAAATGCGGCTATCCCGAATACCAACTTACTTATAACCTACAGCTCACAAAATAAAAATCACAGCTTTGGCCTTGGCGGTGATTATAAAGTTATAGTCCCTGAAATTGTTACAGAAAATAACTACAAAACAGACAGCAAGTTGCATAGTTTTGCTGCTATGGCTTTTGGAAAGGTTGAGGTTAATAAAACCACATGGAAAATTCAAGCTTTGCTTGGTCAAAATGTATATGACCTCCTCATGATAGGGGGTTATGGCATGAGATATGAAAACTACGACAGTATTACAGGCATTAAAGAATACACCAATTTGAATACCGGTTCGGTATGGACAGAGCTTTACACAAACAGCGGGAAATTTCAAACCGGTTTCTATGCCGGCTTTACCAAAAATTTCGGATCTTTAATGAACATCATGCCTGGCTCCACAGTATATGCACGAGGTACAAATATTAATTACGTATATCGCATTTCTCCGCGTATATTAATGCGTCAAGGTAATGCCACTATAGCTTTCGAACTTGAACATACAACAGCTGCTTATGGTACAGCCAACTCTTTGGGTGTGGTGTCTGATACAGAAGAGGTCTCTAACCTAAGGGCCTTGCTGTCTTTTATTTACAGATTTTAATAAACTTATTAACGTGTAAAGACAGCACTGACAGTATCAATGTCAGCACCGTCGTTTACGATGTAATTCATGTTTATTCTGTTTTGAGAGTATGTTCCCGCGCCTTCAATTTTTAAATCGCAAACTATTTGTGACGGAAGATTAATACTATTTGCACTTACTACAGCTTTTGCTTTTTCGTTGAAGCCAAGGTGATAAAAATTATGAATGTATATTTCATCTGTTGTAAGCATGTCTTTGGTAATATTTACTGTAAAAGTCATAGGGTTGGGGTTTAAGGTTGCCGTCTCCGTGCACGTCCAATCACCTATGAGTCTGTCACGTAAATCCATATCATCATTATCATCCGGTACACATTGAGTGAGTGTAAATAATACTAAGATTGCGATTGCAGTAAGCTTTTTAATATACCCCGACTTTTCCATATTAAATTTTAGAGTTATTTAGTATGTAGCCAAATCAAATATTAAGCCAGAAAAACAGATTTTAATTTTTATGGCTGATTTTTTAAAATATTTTCAATTTCATCCACTTCTTTGGGAATCATTTGTCCGAGAATTTTGTGGCTATTTGCGGTTACAAGGATGTCGTCTTCTATGCGAATACCACCAAATGTCCTGTAAGATTCAACTTTGTCGTAATTGATAAACTCTTTAAACTTGTTTTCATTTTTCCATTTATCAATCAATGCCGGTATAAAGTAAATGCCGGGTTCAACGGTTAGTACAAAGCCTTCTTTTAGTTTTTTGCCAAAGCGCAGAAAGCCTGTCCCAAATTGTGAACTTCTAGGTGTTTCTTTGTCATAACCCACATGGTTTTCTCCTAAATCTTCCATGTCGTGAACATCCAGTCCCATCATATGACCTAAGCCGTGAGGGAAAAACAGGGCATGTGCCCCTTGATTTACAGCCTCTTTAGTGTTGCCCTGCATCAGACCTAAATCTTTAAGCCCTTCGGCAATTACTGTGGCAGCATGTAAATGAATTTCACGGAATGTAATGTCGGGTCTTATCATTTCAATAGCTTCCTTATTTGCTTTTAAAACCAGTTCGTAAATTTCTCTTTGTTTAGGGCTGTAAGAACCACTGACGGGATAGGTACGTGTATGGTCGGTGCAATAGTGGTTGGGCGCCTCAACGCCTGCATCAATAAGCAATAAGTCGCCTGCTTGCATTTTATTGCCATGATAATGGTTGTGCAAAGTTTCACCATTTACTGTAAGAATTATTGGAAAAGAAACGGCACCGCCAAAAGAAAGTGCTATCCCTTCCATGACACCGTGAATCTCTCTTTCATATAGGCCGGGTTTAATCATTTTCATTCCTGAAGTATGCATATGCCAAGCCATTTTCATAGCTTCTTCCAGTGCTTCAATCTCGGCTTGTTCTTTTACCGAACGAAGAGCTACTACAGCTTTGATAAGCGGTACAGAGATATAGTTTTTCTGAAACTCCACTTTAATGCCCAACAGCTTTTCAATTAACAAACTGTTGTCGTGGCGGTATGGTGGCAGAAAGTGGACAGGTCGGTTAGCATTTTGTGACAGGTAAGATTCAAGCTTGTTTAGTGGTCGTGTATCTTTTACACCGCACAAAGCTGCTTTTTCTGCAATGCTCGGACGCAGGCCTGTCCATATTATGGCATCAATATCTAAATCGTTGCCGAAAATAATCTCCTCACCACTTTCAAAATCTATGACAGCAGCAAAACCTGGTTCGTTGATGCCAAAAAAATATAAAAATGTGCTGTCCTGACGGTATCGGTAGGTGTTGGCACGGTAATTCATGGGGGATTCATTATTGCCCAGAAAAAGTGCAATGCCTTTACTAATCTGTTTTTTTAATTGCTCTCTTCTTTTAGTGTAAGTACTGATATCAAACATAGTATTATTTTTTTTATTTGTTTATGCAAAGATAATAATGAAAAAATAGTTTGCCGGCATTATTCTTTAAAAAACAAAGAAAACCCCAACGATATACCTTGTAAAATCAATAATAATGAGAAAAACCCTTATAGCTATTCTATTTCAGACACACTTATGCGAATATGATCAACTGTTGCGTTGTGAAAATATACATGTGATATTACAGTGGTAGGAGCTGGGGGATATAACCAAATCAGGAATGAAATTGAGATACCTGAGTATTAATAACTAAAAATAAGTGGGATGTAGTGGATTCGAACCACCGACCCCCGCCCTGTCAAGGCGATGCTCTAAACCAACTGAGCTAACATCCCATGGTATGAAAACGTGGCAAAATTAATAAAAAATGAAATAGTTTGCTCTTTTTGTTAAAACAATCTCTGGAATTTCTTGATAATATTTGTTTCAGCCCACTCCTTGCCTGACTTCTATTATTTCTTCTTAAAAAAAGAACCTATTTTTTTAAAAAAATCTTTGAATTTATCAATATGGGTGTTAAACGAATCTGATACTTCTTCAGTAATATCATCAGTAATATCAGCAATCATAGAGTTATACTTAGTGTCAAGTTTTTTATGTTTTTCTTTTAGTAAATCCAGAGCTTCAATATACCTTTCTAAATCCTTTTTTTCTACGGAGGACTTTTTTAAATCATAGTCTGATATTTGATTTTTTATCTCTTCTATTCTTTTTTGAATCTTTTTTTTGAAATCTTCTTTAGTCATTTTTAAATCCCTGCTTATGTTTATATTTACTATATATAACTGTCATATTTGTTTTTTATTGTTATACCGTTTCTCCATCAGGAGTTTTGCGACAAGGCTTGCACTTGACTGCCATACTTTTCAGCAAAACTGAACCTATTTAAAAACTGCATTTCTAACTTGAACTTTCAAAAAAAAATTATTCATTGTGTCAGAATATAAATAAAATAATTATATTTGCGGCCATGAAAAATGGTTATAAGAATTTAATATTCAGTTTAATTGTTTTCAAATATTTGTACATGAAGTTTAAAAAAAATGTAAAAAAATAGGCAATTAAATTAAGTATTAAAAATTAAACACAGTGGAGTCCAGAAACCACATTCAAAAACGGGGTGAAACCGAAAAACCTTAAGAGTAGGAAAAATAAAAAAAATTAAGCATTATGAAAAAAAACTTATTAGGCATTTTTACTGCTGGCTTATTAGCTATGTTTGTTGTATCTTGTGATAAAGAAGAACAAGAACCATTGGAAACCGGTACAGCAAAAGTTTCCGGAAAGTTAACAGCTAACCTTGATGCATCCTCTTTAACCAATCAGGCTGTTCCTGCGGGAACAGGCATTACTTTTGTTATTGATGGTGCAGCACTTGACATGAGACCGGACCCGAATTTCAATTATGAGAGAATAACCAGACGTACAACAGTTGATGCGAACGGCAAATACACCATTTCTTTGCCTGCACGCCAAACACCTATTGATGTTGACGTCATATTTGATGATTTCGAGTATGATGCCACAATAATTACAACTGACGATAATGGTTTTCAAACAACAGTTACAGCGCGTAAAGTTTTCACATTGCCTGATGCATTGATTACTATTGTTGACGGTAAAGTTGAAATTTTGGACAGAACCTATAATATGATTCATAATGAATTTGTTGATGCAGCTATCATTAAAGGAAAAATTGAAGCTGTATTTGTTGATAATATTGGAGAAGCCTCTAATATTACTGTTGTGAATCAGGGCACAGGCTATTCAACAGGAACTAATATAGCAGCTAATGGTGGTTCCGGAAGCGGGCTAACTGTTAATATTACATCTGTTGGTGCTGGTGGAGAAGTGACAGGCGTAAATATCAGCGATGGTGGCGAAGGTTATCAAATAGGCGATGTTGTTACCGTCTCAAGTGGCGGCGGAAATGCTACTATAGAGATTACCGGTGTTGACCCCGCTCTCGAAGGTGTTCCTGAAGGTGTTGTACTTACTTTTATCACAAACAATGGCAGTGGAAAAGCTTTTAAAACAACAACAGATGCAGACGGTGGCTATGTGATTCATGTTCCCGTTCAAGCAGGAGGCGATAACATTCAGGTACAGTTTGCTGACTTCGAATACAACTCTGTTTTCTTTGAAAATGGCAGCTTTGTTAGTGGTGATAAGATTTATACCAGAGGCACGGCTTCTATTTCTGTAAGCAGCAATAGTATTATAGAGCAAGATTATATATACAACAGAGCAAATTAAAAACGATTAAAAACATTAAAACTTATTAATAATGTTAAAGAAAATATTACAGTTGACCCTTGTATTGATGCTCACAACAACAGTTGTGTTAGCGCAAGAGTCGCTTAAAAACAGAAATGATATCAGAATACTTCCCCAAACGGGAGAGTATGCTATTGGATTCAGTGCTGTACCTATCCTAAATTGGGTAGGCAATACATTTAACGGAAACCAAAACAACGTTTTTATCGGTGAAAATAAATTTGTAAGTAATTTAGGCCAAAATGTTGTTTTCGGTAAATACATGCTTGAAGAAAATGTTGCTATCAGAGCCCATTTAAGAGTCGGTATTATGAACGACAAAAGATTAAATTATGTGATTGATGATACTAAAAATTCGCCTGATTCACTGGTTATAGATAAAGGGTTATTCAATAATCAAATTTATATTATTGGTGCTGGCTATGAATTTCGCAGAGGTCAAACAAGACTACAAGGTATATACGGAGGCGATATCTTTTTTATGCTTGCCAGAAACACGGCCTCTTACGAGTATGGTAATGTTCATGGTATGCTAAACCAAGCACCTACAACGACCACTGTCTTTTTTAATAATGGCGGAGGGCTTTCTTCGCCTCAGGGGATGAGACCGGTTAGCGAAGAAGATGGCAGCATTTACGGTATAGGGCTAAGACCTTTTGCCGGAGTGGAGTATTTCTTTGCTCCCCGAATGTCTATCGGAGGTGAATTTGGTTGGAATATTTCTTACAATAAAAGAACTGAAGGTCTAATGGTGGAGGAATATTTTGCGCCTGATCAAGGTGAAAATGGAAGAGTAATTCAGAAAGAAACGCCAATTGCAGGATCCAGGACCTGGTTTCTTGATACTGACAACTTCAACGGTGCCTTATTTCTTATGTTCTATTTCTAAGAACCTGTTTAAGTGTTTTGATTTAGCTTATGATTAAGTGGCTCATTGTAGAAGTTTTCCAAAAATGAATTGAAAGATTTTCTGTCTTGAGTACTTAATTTTTTAAGGGGTTCTGTCAGGTCTTGCATTGTGATATGTACTCTGCGTTTCGGACACCACCAAATGCCATGACGCAGCAAAAAGCCTAATGATTGTAAAAACACGAGTCCGAAGTTTGGCGTTTTACCAGTCCTGGCTTTTGACCATCGGCTGCCCCAAAGGCCGCAGCTACGCACGGCTATCACGCGCACATTGTCCGGAAGTTCGCCTACCAAACGATAAGCTCCTTGCTTGTTAAAAAGGCGTTCTTTCGGGCTTGATGCTAGTTGCCCGGCCGGATAAAATAATGTGTAATACCCTTTTCTTAGAACAAGTGTTACACTTTTGGCAAATTTTTTATAAACATTTGGGTCTCTGACCCCTGTGCTTAAATCAGCTACAGGAATAGCAAAAGTCAATTTTAATAAAGGTCTGAAAATCTTGATATTATAGTATTTCTCTGTAATAACGGGTGCTATATAATTGAATTTATAGATGTAAGTACAAAGGATAACCGGGTCAATGAGAGCCGGATGATTAGGTAAAAACAATTTGGCTTCAGGTGTTTTTAATATATCATCTCCATGTATAATAACTTCATAACGGCGTTTTAATACAAACCTGAACAATGAAGCTAAAAAGCGGTAAAAAAAATTTATTTTTGGTTTCATCTGTTGAAAACTTTCAAAATGCTTTTAATGCTTTGGCTCATGCCCTTAATTTTTAATGTAAGTAATACGACCATAAACAAAGCAATAATTCCTACAATGAGAAATACAAAAAGGGAGCTGTATAGTGTTTCTGCCATGCCAAAAATTAGTGCCGAAAGCAGAATAAAAATAAAATTAATCATATTGTTATAGGCTATGCCATCGGCTAGTTTTCGCCCTTTGACTTTTACTTGCATCCAGGCATTAAGGGGTGTTTTCATTAAACCTCCTGTGAAAGCGGCCAGCATAATACTTATGGCAAACCACACACCTTGTGGATTTAAAAAAAAGATAGCGAAGATACTGATTAAAAAACCGGCGCCGCCTAAGGGTATAAGCCCTACTTCAACCTTATTGCCTGCAATCAAACCCGAAAAGTAAGACCCTGCGCCTATAGATACAGCCACCAAAGCCATTATAATACCGGTTTGGGTGTTGCTAAAACCCAAAGTTAAAGGACAGTGAATTAGCAGGTTCATTTGAATTAATGAGGCAATCATCCAAAATAATGACAAGCCCAGAACCACAAGGTTAAGCCCTGGTACTGACTTTTTTGACCAGTTATATTTTCGGCGTATAAAATTAATAAAGTTTAAAGGTTTAATGCGTACAGTAAGAGGCTTTGGCTCTATAGCCTTTATCTTTAGTGCTGAAATCAACCCGGATATAGTTACCAGCAGAAACATGCCACCAATCCATATAATTCGGTTAGTGCCAATGTCAGATAAAATGCCGGCTATAAAAGTGCCAATCAAAACCCCAATAAAGGTAGTCATCTCAATAGTTCCTGTTCCTATTGAGCTTTTAGCCTCACCTCCAATATCTCTGACCAATGCAAATTTTGCCGGAGAAAAAAATGTGCTTTGTAAACCCATTAAGAACATGGCTGACAATACAATGACAATGCTTTCGAGCCAAAAGCCCACAATAGCAATTAACATGATAAAAATTTCGCAGCTTTTCAGCAATACAACTACTTTTTGCTTCAGTAATGTTTTGGAAATAAATCCTGCATAAGGCGATAATAAAATAAAAGGCACGACCATAAAAGCAGTTGCCATCATGATTACTAATGACTCATAACCCTGAGCTACCCAGTATATAGATATAAATGAAATAAGGCTTTTGAGCAGGTTATCGTCAAAAACGCCCAGAAAGTTGGTAAGGTATAAGGGAAAAAGTTTGTTTTTGTTTTTTTTCATTAAGATTTTAGCTTTTCTGAAACGAGACTTTCTTTCTTATAAACTCAATTAATTTTTTTTGCGCAGGGCTCTTTTCATGTTCTTTTCACTAAACCATAAAACAAGACTTCAAGCAAAAAATCGATGTCTTTTTCGATATCAACAATACTTTTTTCAACCGACCACTGAAGTTCAAAGCCTTTCATAGCTGTTAGTATTGCCAGTGAAGTTAGCTCGGTATCTTTAATCATGAGATTATGATGTTGGATGCCTTCGGTTAAAATGTCTTGAATAATTGTCTGCTCCTCTGTATCATATTTTTTTCTTATGCGACTGATAAATGCATAGTTTTCGATGTATTCTTTTTTAAAAGCTGTATAAAAATTGGCTAATTTCTGAAACATCTTCATGCGTGTCAACACATAATATTTAATCTTATCCTGAGGTGAATCAAATTTTGAAATGGTACTATTAATTGTTGCTCTGAAAACCTGGGCTTCTTTTTCAAGGACAGCTTCAAAAATATCTTCTTTGCTTTTAAAGTAATAGTAAATAGAGCTTTTGGCAATAGAGCTGCTTGCAGCAATTTTTTCCATGGTTGTTTTCTTCAAACCACATTTGGAAAATATCAACTGCGCATTTTCTACAATGAGGGGTCTTAAATCTTTCTTTTGCTTGGCCATTATCTACATTTTTTAGTGTGCAATAATTTGTCCGCTTCCTGTTACATGCGTGTAGAGTTCATCAGGTTGCCCGTAATAATGCACATTTCCAACATATTCTAAAAAAATATCCATTTTTGAAACAGCTTTCACATGACAATCGCCTGTGCCTCTGTGGATGACACGAGCAAAAGATGACTTGCAGTCTTGCAAGTATATATATCCCCTCCCTGCATTGTAAACTTCTGTATATCCGGAAGAACCACTTACATAAATGTCGGCAACACCATTGTGAATTTTGACCCCTAAATTATTAAGGCTTACAAATGCAGTAATGGTTCCGGAACCATCATGTACATCTATGTTAAAGCTGTCACCGGAGATACAACCATCGATATTTACATCGCCACTGCCTCTATACTCCAATGATGAAATATTACTGCTGTGGAGCTCTATATTAATATCGTTGTTATAGCTGCGCAGCCAATTACAGCGGTTGGTGTTACGTAAAAAAAGAACCTTATCTTTAACATCTGATGTGATAAAATCCGCTAAATTGGAGGGTGCTTCCAAGCGCAGGAAATCTATGCTGTCGGGAATAATCGTAAGGTGCATGTTGTCTTGCAAGACCACCTTTGTAAAATGTTCTAATGGACGCTCGTAAATGGCATACTCCCCCGATGATTTAATACAACGTCGTTCGTCCGATTTTTGGCATGATACTGCAAATAGCATTACACAGATAATGGCAATGCAGAGCGGCGAAACATTTATTTTCACTTTTTTTTTATTTTCAAGGGTCAATTATTTTTAACTTAATGGTTTTCCTGACGTAATTTTTGCCTTCTTTAACTGCTTGTTCAGTAGAGTTTTCATCGTGAAATCCCTTGCAAACAAGGCGGTTAGGGTTAACGCCTTTGTCAATTAAATAGTTTGCTATGTTTTGAGCTCTTTTTATTGCCAATTCAACATTTTCGTCTGGTATTGTCGAACTATTAGAATAAGCTTTTATTTCGAAATGTAATCTTCGGTTACTTCTTAAATACGTGCTGAGCCATTTAAGGGTGGGCATGGATTTATGATGTAAAGAGTCCGTTTTTTCACTATCAAAAAATAGGGTGTTCAGTTTGGTTAAAGAACCAGCTTCTAAGTTTGGAAGCTTTATGATTTTTTGTTTTTCTTCATAGTGTTCAAAATCATCGGCAAGCATATTCAGGTTGGTGAAAAGATGAGAGCCGGCAGTAACAAAAATAGCGTATTCCTTATCATCGGGTAGAGGCACCAAAAACCAGCCTGTAGTGCTATTTGATGTGTAGTGCTCCCAAGCTTCACCGCTTGAAAGATTAAATATTTTTATTGTTGCCGACAATGGTTTTTCTGTTTGACTGTCCTTAACAAATCCTTTGAATAGGGTAACATTTTTAAACGGAATCTCATCTTGATCATTTTTTACAATTTGCTTTCTTGCCTGTAGATGAATGCCCGGTTTGGAATGAAATTTAAGCATGTAAATGTCTTCATGATTTTTGCTTGTATCTCTATCGGAAGACATATAAGCTATAAGCCCGCAGGCAGACATGGTGAAAAACATGTTGTTGTCGGGTGTGTTAACAGGGTATCCAAGATTTTTCGGAGCAGACCATGAACCATTCTCAAATTCAGTTTTGAAAATGTCGTAACCTCCCATAGAATTGTGCCCCTTTGAGCTAAAGTATAATGTTTTACCATTAGCATGTAAAAAAATACTTTCTTCGTCATATGGAGTGTTAATAATAGCGCCAAGATTATGTGCAGGGCCCCAGCGTCCCCTTTCATCTTTAGTAGTTTTATAAATATCCTTGCCGCCGTATCCGTCGGGTCTGTCACTTACAAAAAAGAGCGTACGGCCGTCGGGAGATAAGGCCACAGAGGTTTCGTTGTAGTTGCTTTTGATAGGTTTAGGCAGCCTTCGTGGTCTTGTCCAGTTATCTCCATCCAGCTCTGAAACATAAATATTGCTGTTCTTCTTGCCTCTGCGGATAAAAATTTTTGTCCCATCCGCCGAAATGCCTGCAACAGCATCATGATTCCTTTTATTAACAGGTCTTCCAGCATTTTCGGGAGCCGACCACCCGTTAGCCTCTTTTCTGCTTATGTAAATATCCTCATGAAACAAGCCGTCGTCTGAACTTTTTCGCCTGCTGAGACCACCCTCTCTACGTGATGTGAAAAACATAAGTGAATCATCGGCTGATACAGCAGGGCCATAATTAGCATACTCAGAATTAATTACCGTGTCGAGTTTGTTAATGGTTACGTTAACAGGGTTAGCGATAAGTTCAATACCTGTTTTGCACTGCCTGATACGCCTGTCTATGGCGCTTCCGTAAGTGTTCATTTGCTCTGGTGAAAAGCTGTTTCTGAAATTTGTATAGATTTTCAGAGCTTGCTCAAAATTTTCTGTGAGTTGATAGCTACGGGCTAATAAGAAGCTGGCATCAAATGCAATATTCGGGTCCAGATATAAAGCTTTTTCCAGATGTTGTATAGCGCTAATCCTCATCTGGCTATAATGAAAACATTTGCCAAGTTTATAGTTTAATAAAGCGTTATGGGGGTTAAATGCATGTGCTTTGCTGTAATACTTAATAGCTTTAGAGTACCCATCAAGCCCCATCTCATAATATCTGTCGCCTTTTCTGATATGACTTACCGCTTCACGAAAACCTTTTCTGTCGTCCGGAAAATTTTTCCTGTGAAAATTGACATTTTGTGCTTCTGCTAAAACAAAGCTAAATACGGTAAATAATAGAAGTATTGTGTGTGGTTTGAATAACAGATTATGCATTGTTATCAGGTTTTATTTTTTTGCAATTTACATAAAATATTAAAAATGAAAAAATGAAACAAGGACGATATGTTTATATATCAGATATACAATGATTTGTGTTTATATTCTTTCAATTTTTACCACCGAATATTTAAAGGGTGCAATTTTGGACATGGGGTCCATTTCATTTCTGGTAAGAATGTTAACAGGCGCTTCGGAATAATGCCATGGCATAAATAATTCTCCCGGCAACACCTCATCTCTTATGCGTGCAATAGTTTTCAGGCTCCCTCTTGGGGAAGTTATTTTCACATTATCACCATCATCTATAGCAAATTTTTTAGCGTCAATGGGATTTATTATTACATAATGGTTATTAGCATAAGCATTGAGCAAAGGGCTTTTTCGCGACAGGGTCGCAGAATGATATTGATAGAGAATTCTTCCAGAGTTTAATACAAGCGGAAAATCCGAATGTGGTTTTTCGCTTTGGTCTTTATAGTCAACAGGGATTATTTTGGCTTTACCATCAGGCGTGTTAAACTTATCAAGGAAGAGTGTGGATGTGCCGGGGTGGTTGGCATCGTAGCAAGGCCATTGTATTCCTTGAAAATTAATTCTATCGTAAGTAATACCGCCAAAAATTGGTGCAGCTAAAGCAATTTCATTAAAAATATCTTCCGGTGATTCATAGGTTCCAATATCAGCACCCATTCTTTTAGCAAGTTCAATAGTTATCTCCCAGTCTTGCCGGGCTTGTCCCGGAGGCTGTATAGCCTGACGTATTCGCAACACTCTTCTGTCGCTGTTAACAACAGTGCCTTCTTTTTCAAAAAGTGATGCTGCCGGGAAAACCACATCAGCATAAGCAGCTGTTTCGGTAAGGAAAAGGTCTTGCACTACCAAAAAATCAAGTTTTTCTAGGGCTTCAATAGTGTGTGTTTGGTTGGGATCAGTAATAACCGGGTTTTCTCCCATAATATACATGGCTTTAATACCTCCCTCATGTGCATGATTCATGATTTCAATAGTTGTAAGGCCGGGCTTATAATGCAATTTTTCGAATTCTACCTCCCAGAGCTCAGCTATACGTTTTCTGTTAGCTTCATCAGCTATAGGAATATACCCCGGATAGTTTTTAGGGCTTGCGCCAACGTCCGTGGCTCCTTGCACATTGTTTTGTCCGCGTGGGGGATTGATGCCGCATCTTTCTTTGCCTATTTGGCCGGTAACAAGGCACATATTGATAAGAGAGAACACGTTGTTAGTGCCGACTGTTTGTTGGCTCATGCCCATTCCCGTAGCTATCATAGCAGTTTCAGCTGTAGCATAAATGCGTGCAGCATCAAAAATTTTTTGGGGATTTACTCCTGTAATTTCTGAAGTGTACGGCAACGTATATTTATCCGTAAGCTTTTTGAGGGCGTCAAATGCTTCCATCCCACCTTCAACACGTTTATTAATGAAATCTTCGTCATACCATTTTTGCTCAATTATAACGCGTATCATACCATTAAGCAAAGCAACATCTGTAGCCAGTTTAGGTTGAAGCCAAACATCGGCATGATTGACAAGGGGTGTCCATTTGGGATCAATCAGAATGATTTTCTGACCTTTAGCTTTACCGCGTTTGACGAATGTAGCTGTAACGGGATGCGTTTCAATAATGTTATTGCCTGTTACCAATAAGCAATCTGTAGTTTCAAAATCTTCAATAGAATTACTTCCGGCACCATCCCCAAAAGATTTTAGCATAGCAGTAACAGTTGAAGCATGGCATAAACGGGTACAATAGTCAACATTGTTGTTCTCAAAGACCAGTCGTATAAATTTTTGAAACAAATAGTTTTCTTCATTACTACATTTAGCTGAGCTAAGCCCTGCCAGAGCCATATTGCCATATTTTTTTTTGACATCGGATAGTTTCTGTGCGGCATAGTCTAAGGCTTCATCCCAAGTTGCTTCATGGAACTGCCCATGTTTTTTTATCAAAGGTTTTGTCAGGCGTTTTTCGTGGTTAGCATATTGATAACCGAAGCGACCTTTAACACATAGCCGTCCGTAGTTTGGTGATACTTCATCGAAGCCATCTATGCGCATTACCGTATTATCTTGTACAAAGACTTTCATTTGGCATCCTACTCCGCAGTAGGGGCATGTTGTAATGGTTGTATTATCGGCTTCTTTAACATTGATGAGTCCCCTGAAAGGTTTTTCAACAATAGCACCTGTCGGGCACAACTGAATGCATTCTCCACAGCCGTCGCATTCCGAATTTTTCCAGGAGCCGTAGCCGGCAGAAATGTATTTTGTGATACCTCTGTCAGCAAAGCTCAACACGCCTTTGCCTTGTATTTCATCACAAGCTTTGATACACCTGAAGCAACGGATACACTTTGATGAGTCGTAGGTAAGGACCGGGGAGCTGTCGTCAATAACTCGTGGTATATTTTCCCAAAGACTACCAAAAGGTCTTTGATCGGGGTTTATCAGGTTGTAACGCTCCAGGAGGGGGCGCATTTCATCTTCATAGCTGTTGTCATAAGCTTCATTATGTTCGGCTAAAAGATAAGCCAGTGTATGTCTTCTGTTTGTTTGAAGCTCTTCATCGTATGCTGTTACACGCATGCCTGCTTTTATATTAACTGCACAAGACATGACAAGCCCGGGCATCTGTTCAACTTTTACGACACATAAGCGACAAGCACCCGTAGGGCTCAATCTTTTGTGAAAGCACAGAGAAGGAATGTCGAATCCATGTTCTTTGGCTACCTGTAGTAATACAGCTCCCTCTGGGGCTTCTATTTTTTTGCCGTCAATTTCAATAGCTACTAATTTGCTCATAAGCTGTTTTTAAAAAATTTAATAAATGTTGTCAAAGGCAAAACCGGACTTTGGCCTAAAGGACAAAGTGAAGTTTGTGCCATATATGTGGCCTGGTTTTGCATAAACATGAGGCTTTCTTCGTTTATGCTTTGGCGGGTACATGTGTCGTGCAATATTTTACAACCTACACGGCAAGGAACGCATTTACCGCATGATTCATGCTTAAAAAAAGATAATATTGATGCCATCAAAGTGTATAAGCAGCTGTCTTCGTCTATAACAATAACAGCACCTGAGCCAAGTGTGGCACCTTTCTCTTTGAGAGTTTCAAAGGCCAAAGGGGTGTCCCAAAAGGAACTGTCAACAAAAGTGCCGGCAGCACCACCTATAAGCGCTCCTTTAAAAATTTTATCATTTTTCATCCCACCACATACATTTTCAATAAGTTCTTTTAATGTTATACCCATTGGCAGTTCAAAAACACCTGTTTTTTTTACCGGACCGCTTACGCAGAATAGCTTTGTCCCTTTTGATTCTTTTGTTCCAATGCGAGCATATCTTTCAGACCCATGTTCTATAATAAAAGGGATATGTACAAAAGTTTCTACATTGTTCACTAAGGTAGGCTTCCCCCAAAGTCCTTTTTCGGCAGGGAAAGGCGGCTTGATACGAGGGTACCCTCTTTTGCCTTCAAGAGATTCGAGTAAAGTCAGCTCTTCACCGCATAAATACGAACCTGCACCTAGAAAAATGCTCATCTCAAAATTAAAACCAGTACCCAGAATATTTTTTCCTAAATAATTTTTTTTGTAGGCTATATCAATAGCGTTTTGTATGTTTTGAATGGAAGAGTAGTATTCACCTCTTATGTAAACGAAGCCGTAATTGCTTCCTATTGCATAGGCTGCAATAAGCATTCCTTCGATCAATGCAAAAGGGTCAGTTTCCATTATTTTTTTATCCTTAAAGGTTCCGGGTTCCCCTTCGTCGGCATTGCATACCACGTACTTAGTATGGCTATCAGAGGAGGAGCTGCTGGTAAAATGCTGCTTTGTACCTGTTGGGAAGCCGGCACCCCCCCGACCTCTGAGACCGGATTTTTTGATCTGCTCTTGAACACTTACGGGAGATTCCCGGAGTGCTTTCTTTAAAGCGACAAAACCATTCGTGCTTTCGTAATCTTCCAAAGATAAGGGGGCTATTTTTTCTGCCCGCCTGAGAGCTATTAAGGGAAAGTCTTTTTGCATGATGTTGTTAGTTAGTATTTTTAGAGTTGTTTATGAATTGTTGTTTAAAGATTTTTGTGATATGCTTCTTTTAAATGCGTCAAAATCTCATCTATTCGGGCTTTTGAAAGCTCTGTGTACAGTTGTTCATTGACCATCATAGCAGGGGCATTATCGCAAGCTCCCAGGCACTCAACGGTTTCTAAGGTAAACATAGAATCTTCAGTAGTGATGCCAGGTTTCAACTGCCATCTATCTGCCAGATGGTTCAATAAGTCTTTAATATTCAGCATACTGCATACCGGCGATTGGCATAAACGGATGATATGATAGCCGCGAGGTTTTATGCTAAACATACTGTAATATGTAACAATACCATAAGTTTCTGCTTTTGTTATGTTGAAAAAACTGGATACGGCATCAAGGATACTGTTGCTGATATAATGTAAAGGGTGCGCATCCTGTAAGCTATGCAAAGCCTTTATAATATTGTGGCGTTGGGGTTCATACTTTTCTAAAATAGAATTTATGGTCTTAGTGCTTAATTCTTTCTGCATAATTATGGGCTTTTAGTAAATCTTCGGGATAGTTTATATTAAAAAAAATATGGTGGGTATCATAATCTTCGGGAGGCTCATAAAAAAATACATCGGTGTAAGAAAACATTTGCCGGATGCGATAGTTAGAATTTTGAAGGAGTTTCTCGGCTACATTATGTAGATCTTTTCTGTAAAAAGCATGTAAGGGTTCTATGCCTTTAGTGTGCTGCGGAACACATATGCCTGGCTTTGATTGGGAAACCGAGTTGCGCATTAGTTTTATCAGATCCGATGATATAAATGGCATATCACATGAAAGTATAAAAACATAATCGGCATTGCTGTGTTTTAAAGCAGCATGAATTCCCGCCAGAGGGCCGGAAGAAGAAAAAGAATCTCTATAAAAAGGCAGACTTTCTATCTTATCCTCATTTTCGTTGCCAACAATAAATACATCGTTGAAAATGGATAACAATGTGTTGGTTTGGCTTTGCAAAATTCTTTTATTGTTAAGGCTTAGGTATGATTTGTTTAGACCGCGCATACGCGAACTGTTACCTCCGGTTAATATGGCAGCTGAATAGCGCATGAGATAGTCACTTAAGATTTGTAAAACAAATTTACAACATTTTTTTTAATGATGAAATTGATAACAAGGCGGCATTATTTCAGGAGGTCCCGATTTATTATAAAATCCTCCAGATTGACCTATCACATCATTAGGTTTAATATAAAAAAAACAGGCCTGATTTTATTATTCAGGCCTGTTGAAAATTTATTTCAATGTATCATGTTATTAACTGTTCTTAATGTTTTTGACAGCCTCTAACAATTGAGGCAGAACATTTTGAAAATCACCCACAATACCGTAGTCGGCAACTTCAAATATTGGAGCGTCTGGGTCTTTATTAATAGCAACGATACACTTGGATGCGGAAATGCCACCTACATGCTGTATGGCACCTGAAATGCCGCAAGCAATGTAAAGTGTGGGTGCTATTATTTTGCCTGTTTGTCCAACGTGTTCATCATGTGGGCGCCAGCCTTCATCGGATATCGGCCTCGAACACGCCAACCCTGCTCCGAGGACATCAGCCAGCTCTTCAAGTAAATGCCAATTGTCAGCCGATTTCATACCCCTGCCACCTGAAACGACAACTTCAGCATCTGTTAACAGAAGCTTACCGGTTATTTTGTGTGTGTCAATAAGCTTTGTTTTACTGTTTGTATCTACTCCAGCATCAAAGGTTTCAATACTGACATCTTGATCCTGAGGGTCATTTATGCCAAATGAGTTTTGTGCTAAAGTTATGACTTTAAGAGCGGTGTTGACTTTAATATGTGCAAAAGCCTTGCCCGTAAAAACGGCTTTTTTTACTACAAAGGGGTCGTAGCTTGAGGGTGTTGATACGGCAGCACTGACCAGGCCGGCTTTTAATCTGGCTGAGATGCGTGGTGCCAAAGCCTTGCCACTGAGGTTGTGTGCCATAATAACAATGTTTGCAGCTTCTTTTTCAATAACAGATGTTATGATATCAGTATAGATTTTATTATCTAAAAATTCAGGGGCATTTTTTACTGATATTATTTTTTTGGCACCGTACTGCCCTAATGTTTTTAGGGTTTCATCTTCTACGTTGCCTATTGATAAAGCAACAACACTTGTATTCGTTTTTTGAGCTATTTCCTGGGCATAAGAGAGCAGCTCGAAAGTAGCTTTTTTAAATTTTCCTTCTCTGTTTTCGGTATATACTAATATGGCCATTTTATTACATTTTAAAGTTTATATCATTTTAGCTTCATTGTGGAGTAGGTTTACAAGTTCGTCAACACCTTCGGCATCGAATTTTTTACAGGCGCCTTTAGCTTGGGGCATTTCAAATTTCTCAATATGCGTAAGTGTTTCTGAATCTGCGGGTTCTACTACTTTAAGTGGCTTGGTGCGAGCCATCATAATACCACGCATGGCCGGTATTTTTGGCTCTATAGCAATACCTTTCTGGACTATAGCCAAAAAAGGAGTAGCGGCTTCAATAGTCTCTGTCCCACCTTCAATTTCACGGGTAACAGTTACTTTGCTGTTTTCTGCGTTTAAAGAAGAAACTGAAGAGACTGATGTCAGGTCAAGCATTTCTGCAAGCATGCCACCAACGGCCGAACCATTATAATCAGCAGAATCAATACCGGTAAGAATGATGTCAAAATTTTCATTTTTGACAGCTTCTGCTATTTGACTGGCTACATAAAAAGCGTCTTTTGGCAAGGCATCAACTCTTATGGCATTATCAGCTCCAATAGCAAGAGCTTTGCGTATGGTTGCTTCAGACTCTTTTGGGCCAACTGTAACAACTGTGATGTTGTCAATAAGACCTGGTGTTTTTTCTTTCATCTCGACGGCACGCGTTAAAGAGAGTTCGTCCCATGGATTAATAACCCACTGTACGCCGGCTGTTTCAAAAGCGGTGTTGTCATCTTTAAACTTCACTTTGGTTGTCGTGTCGGGAACATCGCTGATACAGACTAAAATTTTCATAGAAATGAGTTTTTAAAGTTTTATATTATTTTAATAAAGAACGCGAAATTACAATTTTTTGAATTTCTGAAGTACCTTCATAAATTTGTGTTAGTTTAGCTTCGCGCATAAGCCTTTCTACATGGTATTCTTTGACATACCCATAGCCGCCGTGAATTTGAACGGCTTCGGTGGTTACTTCCATGGCAATATCTGCACAGTACTGCTTAGCCATAGCACTCATAAGGCCATATGGTTGCTTGTTGTCTTTAAGCCAGGCTGCTTTGAGGCAAAGATTTCTGGCATTTTCGATTTTTACTGCCATATCAGCGATTTTAAATGCTATAGCTTGATGGTTCGCTATTTCGGTGCCAAAAGCTTTACGTTCTTTAGCATACTGTATAGACCTTTCTAAAGCGCCTGAGGCCAATCCCAAAGCCTGGGAAGCAATACCTATGCGTCCACCGTCAAGGGTTTTCATTGCAAAACTAAAGCCAAAGCCATCTTCGCCAATACGGTTCTCTTTAGGTACTTTTACGTCTGTAAACATTACTGAATGTGTATCAGAGCTTCGCATTCCCATTTTGTCTTCGTGGGGCCCCAGCGTAATACCCGGGCTGTCTTTTTCTACTATAAAAGCATTGATGCCTTTATGCGCCTTCTCGGGGTTTGTATGTGCGATAACCAAGTAAACAGAGGCTGAAGCTGCGTTGGTAATCCAGTTTTTGGTACCATTCAAAAGGTAATAATCGCCTTTGTCCTCGGCTGTTGTTCTTTGCTTGGTTGCGTCTGATCCAGCTTCGGGCTCCGATAGAAGAAAAGCACCAATTTTTTCACCACGGGCCAGGGGCTTTAAATATTTTTCTTTTTGAGCCTCTGTTCCGTAGGTCTCTAAACCCCAGTTGACAAGTGAGTTGCACACAGACATTATTACGGATACGGAAGCATCTACTTTAGATATTTCTTCCATAGCCAATACATATGAAATAGTATCCATCCCGCCTCCATCATACTCAGGGGCTGTCATCATCCCTAAAAAACCAAGCTCGGATAGTTTTTTTATATGAGCCGTTGGAAATTCTGCTTTGGTATCTCTTTCAATAACGTCTGGGAGTAATTCGCGTACAGCAAAATCTTTTGCTGCTTGCTGAATCATTTTTTGCTCTTCGGTAAAATTAAAGTTCATGGGTATAATGTTTTAGTTAATTAAAAAATATATTGTCAAATCCAAAATAACATACAAACATAGTAATTATTTTTTAATTGAAAAATTAATCCGTTTTTCAGGGAATTTCTTTTAGCCGTTTTCAACTTTCTATTAAAATTCCGACTAAATTCTTTCAAAATTCATACTTTTGGCAAACACTTTTGAGAATAACGAGATGCGCTGTTTTTTTACCCTGTTAGGGATGCTGTTAAGCTTTTATGTATGTGCTCAATCAAAGGTCTTAATAGACCACAGCAGTCCCAATCAGCTACTTATTGATTATGATTTGCTGAAGCCGTCAGAAAAGTCTTACATTGATTATGTGTTGTCAGCCTCTAGCTACGAGCCCTCTGACTTAAAGCCCTTTTCTGTTGGCTATCATAAAACCATAGTTTTGCAGAAAGACAATGATGCCCACACGTTGACTTTTGACTTTGCACTTGAAGATGTCATAAGCAACTATTTGTACAGAGGATTTTGTGTAAAAGCATTTTTGATACCACAAAAAATAACATTACACATAGAACTGTCTGATAGCATACATTCAATTTTACATGCCAAAAAATGGGAAACCGCACTGTATTACCCAACAACACAATTTCATCGTTGGCATTTTAAAAAATCTTTCAAAGAGGGGCATTCCCTTCAGGATGTTCGCTATATTACAGTAAAAAATTTAATATTTTCTTACGACTCGGCTAACCGGAAGAATTTTGATTTGTTCAGAGATGATGTAAGCGCTTATTATAAAGGAGTGGCTGAACTGAACCGAATAGCGCAATCCTTGTCGGAGGTTGATACAACACGTATAGCATTAATGCAGTTGTATGATATAGACCTGAAAAATATGAAACAACGTCTGGAACGTATAGAAAATGAACAATTTAAAAATAATTTACCATTAACTGTTACTGACCCTGAAAGCTTTCATGTTACATTGGCTAGGGTGCGCTCAAAAATGGACCAAAAACACGGTTTTGTTTCACGCATGATGAAAGCTGTTGATGATGTATTTTATGGCGAGGGTTACGATTACTTTTTACGTCATGATTATGAGTCGGCAATGGCCTACTTTAAGAGGGCTGTGACAGCCAATCCCCGGAATATTAGTGCGTATTATCGTATGGCCGAGATTTTTTTTATTACGGATCAAATTGATGAAGCTGCCCAAAAAGTTATCCAAATCAGCAATATATCTGCGACAACATCCGCCGAAATGCCTTCAAATGCAAAAAGATTGGCTGATCAAATACAGCTTCAGTATATTGATAAAGCCTTTGAAGAAATTTATAATGAAAAATTTCTTGATGCTTTAAAGACTTTAGAAAAAGCAGAATTGTTTTGCGGTAAAATAGATCAGATAGACTGTGATGGCCGGATAAATACGGGAGTAGCCAAAGCGCATTATGGCTTGTATGTATCGTACCTGACAATAGCCAGAAAAGCTATGGAAAACAAACGATTTGACCTGGCCGTTAAGTTTATTAAAGATGCCGGAAATTATCAGCAAATGCATAGCAACGATATTATCAGTAATGTCAAAGCTGAGAACCTGATGGAGGAAATAGTTGATTATTTTATTAATAAAGCCCATAACGAAATCGAGAAACACCATTATCAAAGAGCTGTCAGTATACTGGAAAACACCTATTCATTTTGCGATAAAAACCCTTTTGAAGGGTGTTATTCAAAAATTGATGTGGTTATGAATAAGGCACAAACCGGTCTTTATCGTAATGTGCTTGACATTATCAGGGAATATCTTGAGCAAAACCAATTAGAGAAAGCTCAACTAGTATTAGACCAGGCACAAGCATTTGAAAAAAAACATCAGATTTCATCAAAAGCAAAAATTGAAACGGCTGACATACTTTCAGAGATTAACAAAAAACGATATGCCCAATACATAGAGGAGGGAGTCGCACTTAAAGAAACAGGAAAAGACAGCCTGTCTCTACTGAAGTTTTTAGAAGCCAGACGCATTGAAAAAGAATTTATTAGCCAACCGTCGCAGGAGCTCGAAGCATATATAAAGGCGGCTGCCCTGCCTCAAATTGAACCACTTTTTTTACAAGCTGCCATTAAAATATGGGGCAATGACCTTGGGAAGGCTTACATATTAAGTGATTCTATTAATGCAATGATGGATTACTACCATTTGAATGAAGACGCCGGTTTAAAAGCGCAGCGAAAACAGCTGATAAAAAATCTGGAAAAACAAGCTTGTAGTGCACTTGATTTTAACATAAGAAAGGCTTTAATTTCAGCAAATAGACTCGTTGAGGCCCGGGAATATGTGGCCGCATTTGAAAAATTGAAGCCGCTTCTCGGTGATGTTAAGGACAAAAACTGCCTTCAAATTGATACCGCCAATGTCCACGCCTTTTTTGATAATTACCAAAGTGAATATGAAAAACAAATGATTATTAACAAAGCGGCAGATGCCTTTTTCGAACGCCGTTTCGAAAAGCTTGACAGCATAGTAAATAGCTTTGCTTACATGTTTTATACAGATAATATCCATGAAGCGGAACAAGCAGAAATTAACAAGCCCATTATTTCAAAAATTGCGGACATGACCACAAATTGCAAATTGCTTGCCGACGCTGTAGCTTTTTATAGTGATTTGTGTGCTTTCAGCACTTTAACACTCTTAAAAGCTGCTGCAAATGCCCAATGTGATAAAGAGGATTTTTCAAAAGCTCAGATGCAGACGGCACTAAAACTGGCCCGTTATGATTATGGCCTTAACAACAGAAATCACCTCTCAGCTATAGATCACCCGGAGTGGTTTGGTGTTTTTAAAAAACATTACAAAAGGCAGTGGTTTAAAGAAAAATGGTGGCCTTTTTCATCAGGTAATTGACAAACACAGCATATTGTATAGTATAATACCGACATTGAATTATTGGTGCAAAAAAAACAAAAAAATGTTTTGATTGTGTATGACTTACTGACTAAATAGCATTATTTTTGCAAAAAACGGAACATGTCTTTACTAATGCCTGCCAAAACAACAATTAAAACCCTGCCCGAAAAAGGGTTTCTGTACCTCGAAAATTTTATCAGGAAGCAGGATGCTGTTGTGCCTCCGGGAGATACTTTACATACTGCTTTGGCAGCAGAATCGCTAAATATATCAACAGCAACGGCCCATAAAATCGAACAATCATTTTTTCAGGAAAAGAGCCAACAGGCTGATATCAAGCCACGGAAAATTGAAAGCTTAAACAACGATATTTTGGGGATTGCTTTATTGGGATTTTTCGTTTCTTTAGCTCTTTTTAAAAGCCTTTATTACAGAAAGCTTTTGTTTATATATCGGTTTTTTTTTTCGCACAAGCAAACAGGACTTTTGTCACGAGAAGGTTCTTTATATGCTGGTGGGGGGTATTATGTGCTGCTGTTTTTTTCGATTTTATCCATAAGTCTCCTAATCTACGTGACAGCTGTTCATAAAATGATGCTTCAAAAACATGACGCACACCTTTTTCTGTATATTTTTTTAGGGGTGTTTTCTTTTTTAGCGGCCAAAACTTTATTTGTTTATTTCATTGCGCACTTATTTGGCTTTGGTAAAATATTTCAGGAGTATTTTTTATTAAAAAATGTGTTTATTATAATAGCCGGATTTGTAAGTCTTTTTGCCGGATTTTTATTGGTTTATGTTGATTTTCGAATGACGCTGACTCCTGTTCTGTTAGCCCTTTTGCTTATTTCTGCATATTTCATCGTTAGGTTATTTTTGATGTTACGGCTTATGGGTTATTTTAAATTGTTCTATTTTTTTTTGTATATTTGCAGCGTCGAAATTATGCCTTTGTTGGCGGTTTATAAACTATATATCAAGTAAGAATGGTGCCTAAAATTAAAAGAATTTTAATATCCCAACCAAAGCCAGATCCGGAAAAATCACCTTATGCCGATTTAATAAAGAAATACAATTTAAAAATTGATTTCTTCAAATTCTTTAAAATAGTTGGCATTCCGTGTAGAGAGTTTCGTCAACAACGGGTTAATATAGGAGATTTTACAGCCATTATTTTGACAAGCAGAAATGCCGTTGACCACTTCTTTAAAATTAGTGAAGAGATGCGTCAGCCCATATCCGATGATGTTAAGTATTTTTGTGCTTCTGAGGCTATCTCATTGTACCTGCAGAAATATGTAACCTATCGCAAGCGTAAAGTTTTTGCCGGCAGGACGAATTTTAACGACCTCATGGAAATTATACGCAAGCACAAAGATGAAAATTTTTTACTGCCCTGTATAGAAAACCACAAAATTGATATCCCTAAGCTTCTTGATAAAGAGGATATATCATATAATAAAGCCGTGATTTCGCGCACTGTTAGTGAAAGTCTAAGCAAAATAGACCTTATCCGTTACGATATGTACGTTTTTTTCAGCCCCTCCGGTATTACTTCCCTTTTCGAAAATGAACCGGAATTCAAGCAAGGCGATAAGATTATTGCTGTTTTCGGAAAGACCACGCTTGAGGAGGCCAAAAATCGGGGTCTTAAAGCCCAAATAGTAGCGCCTACTAAGGAGGCGCCATCTATGGCAATGGCAATAGATAACTATCTTGATAAGCTGCAAAAAAATAAAAGAAAATCAGCCACGCTTGCTAAAAAAAGTGCAAACACTGAGGCCTCTAAAGAAAAATTGCAAAAAGAAACAACCGGCAAAACAACAGCCAAAAAGCCTACTAAAACAGCCGAAAGACCAACCAAATCAACCAAAACCGCCAGGACAACTAAAGATAAAAAGACTGTAGGAGCTGCAACCCCCAAAAAAAGCCCCAAAAAATCAACAAGCACGACAAAAGCAAAAAAGAAGTGATTTTTTGACAGATTAACTAACGTAATAAGGAGCCTTCTATAAATGCATAAGTTTTCAAAGCATGAACGGCTACGAAGCAAGAAGAGCATTGCAGAACTCTTTGATAAAGGAAAAACCATACATGTTGGTGGCATAAAGTGTATGTACCTGCTAAAGCCGGGCACTGCTTCAGCTTTCCCCGCAAAAGCTTTATTTGTCGTGCCTCAAAGGCTTTTTAGAAAAGCTGTCGAAAGAAATTTTTTCAAGCGCCGTATCAAAGAGGCCTACCGTCTTCATAAAGGGGCTCTGATAAAACACTTGGTTGAGAGACAGGAACTTTTATTAATGGCCTTTATTTACAATACAAAAGAACGGCACAATTTTACACATATAGAAAGCAAAATATTATTAATTTTACAACGTTTAGAAAAAGGAAATGAAAAAGGCACTTAGCTGGTTCTTCATAATTTTAATTCGCCTATATCAGGGGGCTATTTCACCTTTGCTTGGCGCTTCTTGTCGTTTTACGCCGTCCTGTTCGGCATACGGTATAGAAGCTTTGAAAAAATATGGGCCTTTCAAAGGTGGCTGGCTAACGCTAAAGAGAATTTTGTCGTGTCATCCCTGGGGAAGGTATGGACACGACCCCGTGCCATAAATAAAAAAATACATCATGAAAAAATTACAATCCGCATTTAAACGCCTCAAAAAAACAATCATAGTCTTTGCTATAGCTCTTTCAGTTCTTTTCTCAGCGGCTTTTACAGGCAGTCATTTCGAAATATCCAAGCATCTGGATATTTTTGCAACGCTTTTCAGGCAGTTGCATGTGCATTATGTTGATGATGTGCATACAGCATCATTAATGAAAACAGCCATTGATGAGATGCTCAAATCATTAGACCCTTATACCAATTTTATTTCTGAAGATGAGATAGAGGATTTTCGCTTTATGACAACGGGACAATATGGCGGCATTGGTGCGCTTATACACAACAGAGATGATTTTATTGTAATTTCTGAGCCGTATTATGATTTCCCTGCTCAAAAAGCAGGTTTATTCGCAGGTGATAAAATCCTGGAGGTTAATGGTAGAGATATTAAAGGGATGTCGAGTGCCGATGTGCGTAATTTGCTACGCGGACAGCCCGGTACTACAGTGTCAGTTCTCATCGATCGGTATGGTAAAGAAAAAAACTTAGAGATTGATATTGTCAGAGAAGATGTGAAAATCGATAATATTCCATTTCACACCATTCTGGACAATAATGTCGGCTATATAAAACTTGCAGGATTTACCGAAAATGCAGGTCGCGAAACCAAGGATATATTTCAAAACATGAAAGCAACGCACAATATTGAAAAAATAATCCTGGACCTAAGAGGAAATGGAGGCGGATTGCTTAATGAGGCTGTTAACGTAGCCAATATTTTTCTGGATAAAGATTTGCTGATAGTCAGTACCAAGGGCAAACTTGAAGAGCGCAATACGCGTCACCGAACTCTTAACACGCCTGTCGATACAGAAATGCCTTTGGTGGTGCTCATTGATAGGGGCAGTGCTTCGGCATCAGAAATAGTTGCCGGTGCTATTCAGGATTACGATAGGGGATTGGTCATAGGGCAGCGTTCTTTTGGTAAAGGACTGGTGCAAAATGTTGTCCCTTTAAGCTATAACTCTAGACTTAAAGTTACTGTAGCTAAATACTATATCCCCAGTGGGCGTTGTATTCAAGCTGTCAATTATGCCGAACGCAATGAAGACGGCAGCGTGTCTCGTATCCCCGACTCCCTTAAAGTTGCTTTTGAAACAAAGGGTGGCAGAACAGTGTATGATGGCGGCGGCATAGAACCCGATGTTTTTGTAGAACCCGAAAGGTTTAGCAAAGTGAGTGCAAGTCTTATTAATAATTTTTTGATTTTTGACTTTGCCACCAAATTCTTTTTCAACAATGACAGTATCCTGCCGGCAGGACAGTTTGAAATAACCGATCCTATTTATAAAGCTTTTTTGGACTTTATTGAAGATAAAGATTTTGACTATGAAACACGTAGCGAGCGTAAAATCAATGAACTGCTTGACATTGCTCAAGAAGAACAGTATGATGAGCTTATTGGCCAAGATATTGAACAGCTGCGTCAAAGCTTGCTTAGCATTAAAGAAGATGACCTGATAAACTTCGAAGAAGAAATTCGTTTTTTGTTGCAAAACGAAATTATCGGGCGGTATTATTACCAAAGAGGGCGTATTAAGAATAACCTGAATTTTGATAAGGGCTTGATAAAAGCACAGGAAATACTACTGGATATGACGCAGTATGCGTCCCTGTTAAATGATACAATTCAAAAGCACTAAAGAAGCTTCAATAGTACATGGGTATTTTTCCAACAAAAATTCATTCAAATATTTATCGTGCCGGTTTAATTTTGTTGGCTGTGGGTTTGCCATTGTCTGTCTTTTTGATGAGCATTGCGCAGTTCGTGCTTATTATAAACTGGCTGTTAGAAGGGCAGTTAAAGAAAAAGGTCAAAAGCTTCTTTAGTAATGTGCCGGCCATGGTTTTTTCAGCCATTTTCTTTATCCATATTCTGGGTTTATTATACACAACAGATTTTTCATATGCATTTAAGGATTTACGAATAAAAATTCCTTTGCTTTTACTGCCTTTGATTATTGCCACGACAAGACCACTGAATAGCAATCAATTCAACAGCCTTTTGAACTTTTTTATTGCAGCAGTTGTTGTCAGCTCTTTTGTTAGTGTTTACATGCTCTACTTCAAAAACTTCAGTGATATACGTGAAATAACGCCTTTTATTTCACATATCAGGTTTAGTCTGATGATTTGTTTGTCAATCTGCTTCCTTTTGTCAATGCTTTATAACAAAAATTTCAAAGGCGTCGTGTCATTTTTTTTTATTGCAGCAACCATGGTATGGCTTATTTATTTTTTGTTTTTGATTGAGTCGCCTACGGGTCTTGGTATTTTGTCATTTCTATTAGTGTTTTTTGCGCTTTTTATTGTTTTTAAAACGAATAACATATACAAACGTCTTGGGGCTGCTTTGTTTTTTCTGGCTATCTTATCAGCGACTTTTTTATATTTAAGAAGCGCAATTCTAGAATACAAACATGCAGAAGACTTTGATTTCAATAATTTGCCGGCATATACTGCATATGGTAATCCATACTACCACGATACAACATCGCTGTTTGCTGAAAACGGAACGCTGGTTTGGCTTTTTATTGCTGATGACGAGCTTAAAGATAAATGGGAGCAGCACAGCGATTATGATTATTATGGCTTAGACAATAAAGGACAGGAGTTGCGTGCAACATTAATTCGTTATATGGCCTCTAAAGGCTTGAAAAAAGATGCGCAAGGGTTTGAGAAATTAACAGAGTCGGATATAAGAGCCGTGGAGCAGGGCATCCCTACTGTTAAGTTTTTTGAAATAGGGACCTTAAAAAAGAGAATTCATGAAATTCTTTATGAATTTGATAGATATAAGAAAACCGGCAACCCTAACGCCCTTTCAATTGTAATGCGATACAAATTCTTAAAAACCGCATGGCATATTATCACAAACAATTTTTGGCTGGGTGTCGGAACGGGCGATGTGAACATTGCTTTCGATAATATGTATGAAGCGCTTAACACACAATTGGAACCGGAAAACAGATGGCGTGCACACAACCAGTATGTCTCTTTTTTTGTTGCTTTTGGTATCCTGGGTTTTGCACTTTTTTTAACAGCACTCATTTACCCGCCTGTTAAGTTGAAAAGCTTTAATGATTATCGTTTTTTAGCTTTTTTCATCATAGTTGCTCTTTCTATGCTTACAGAAGACACGCTTGAGACACAGGCAGGTGTTACATTCTTTGCATTTTTCAGTGTTTTATTTTTATTCGGACATGAAAAGAGCAACAAGAGAAAATCGTCTCAGCAGTGATAAATTGATAGTTTGAATAATACAGGATAGTGCCGTATAAAGCATTCTTAGTTGTTTCTGTTGGCGTTTGTTACAGGCTGAATAACATGGGAAAATAAAAACGAATTTAAAAGAACTGGTTTTATGAACTATTTAGCACATATTTTTTTAGCAGGCAAAAATGAGGACTGGCAAGTTGGGGGCTTTATTGCCGATGCCGTTAAGGGGCGCGTTATAAATAACTATAGCAAGGGTATTCAGGAGGGCATTTGGTTGCATAGAGCTATTGATCAATATACGGATGTGCATCCGGTGGTAAAATCTTTAATAATGAATCTCAAGCCCAAATACAAGAGGTATTCGGGGGTTATTACGGATATGTTTTTCGATCATTTTTTAAGTAAGTATTGGACGCATTTTTCGAATCAGCCTTTAAACTCTTTTGCACAAAATTTTTATGTCCTCATTCTTAAACATTACTTAACAATACCTGTAAAGTGTAAAATGATAGTGCCTTTTATGGTTTATAATAACTGGCTGATGACCTATGGAAATATTCAGGGTTTACAGAAGCGTTTGCATGGCATGTCGCAACGGACACAGTTTTACTCAGGTATGGATAGAGCTGTTATTGACTTGCAAGCAGATTATAGCTACTACAAAAACATGTTTATGCAGTTTTTTCCCGAGCTCGTAAAATTTACCGAAAATTTAAAGAGCAGCAATCCGTCTTGTATTATTCCGGAAAAGCAATCACAAAAAACAGTACCTTAAAGCATGAACGATACAGGTCAGGGAAAAAAGATGGGGTCAAAAAGATAGCATAAAAGCTTTGGGTTTAAAAAAACTCATTAATTTTGCATAACAAATTAATCATATAATATTTTAACACTATGTGTAGTACATGCGGATGCGATCATAATCATAACACAACTAAGTTTATTGTACCCGGACAAAACGAAGAACACAGCCATGCACACAACCACGACCATGCGCACAGCCATAATCACAGCCATGCGCATGACCATAATCACACACACAATCACGCACACGCTTCTGAAGAACGCGTAGTTCACCTGGAGCAAGATGTGCTGGCTCAAAACGCTTTGTTGGCCGAAAGAAACAGGGGGTATTTTGAAGCAAAAAATATTAAGACCATCAATATGGTGAGCTCTCCAGGTTCCGGAAAGACAACACTACTCGAAAAAACCATCGAAAAACTCAAACAGAATTTGAGTTTTTATGTTGTTGAAGGTGATCAGCAGACGCTTAATGATGCTGAGCGCATCCAGAAAACCGGCGTGCCTGTTATTCAGGTTAATACAGGTAATGGCTGCCATTTAGATGCTGACATGATTAATAAAGCCGTCAAGAAATTAGAGGTGGGCGATAATGCTGTGCTTATTATTGAGAACGTTGGCAATCTTGTCTGTCCGGCTATGTTCGACCTGGGTGAAACCAAACGCGTTGTTGTTATTAGCGTTACCGAAGGAGATGATAAGCCCTTAAAATATCCCGGCATGTTTCACTCTGCCGATATTTGCCTGATTAACAAAATAGATTTGCTACCCTACGTTGATTTTGATGTGGAAAAAGCCAAAGCTTATGCTTTACAAGTGAACCACCATCTTGAGTTTTTTGAAGTTTCTGCAAAAACCGGTGATGGTATGAACAAATGGCTTGAATGGCTGAAATCCTTAATAAACCAAAAATAATTTTTTATTTTTTATCACGGGTAAAAACTTATAGGTATCATTAAACTTTGAAAAACTGTCATTTCGACTCCGATTGCATCGGAGGAGAAATGGCCATGTTAGCAAAACGCCATCCGTAGCACTGAGCACAAGCCGTTTTTTTAAGTACAGTTTAGATAGCAGGCTCTGATTTCAATATCCTTTCTGTAGCTAACTTCGAGCTTATTATGACCATTGGCAATCCTGCGCCTGGAGCAGTAGATGCGCCGACATAAAAAGTGTTTTTATAAACTTCATCATGATTTTTTGGCCGCAATGCACCTATCTGATGCATCTTGTGCGACAGCCCTAATCCGGTTCCTTTAAAAGAGTTCATCATGCTTTGCCAATCTTCGGGTGTATAAACCGTTTTTGAAACAATATGCGGTACAATGTTTTTGTCAATTCTTTTTGAAAAATCCGCTATAATGCCATTAACAATGTCATCTTTATCAGACCATTCGGGCTTGTTTAACAGATTAGGAACGGGGCAAACAAAAAATAAAGCCTCGCATCCCTCCGGAGCACAGCCTGTATTGTATTTGGAAAGAACATTTACATAGTAATAGGGGTTTTTTATAGCACGTGACTTACTTACGACGGTCTTGGCATAGGTTTTAAAATTATCGCCTAAGAAGTAATTATGGTGTTCAACTTGTGGCAGTTTGATGTTAACACCCAAATAAAAGGTGAGATAACCCATTGTCCAACTTTTTTTCAATAGCTTTTTATCAGAATATTTTTTGTGTTTTAGAACCTGTCCTCTGAAAATGGCGGCATCGGCGTTTATTACAAAAATATCGGCTTCCCATGCTTTGCCATTCTTATCAATCAGTGCAGTAAGTGTATCGCGTTGGCTTGTAAAGTCTGTTATTTCTGTGTTGTAATGGAATGTAGCATTTTTTTGCAAAAGCTCTTTTAGCAAACCTTCAACAATGGTGTACATGCCTCCTTTTATATTGTAATAACCCTTATGTCTGAATTCTATGTGAGACAAAAGGGTGAAAACAGCATTGGTGTCGTAAGGCGTTCTTCCTAAAAAGAAGGCTATAAGCGAAACAATCTGTCGCGCCTCTTTCGACTTGAAATATTTACCGGTCTGGGCCCAAAAGGACTTGAGTAATACGCCAAGATGTGCAGGGTTTACCTGCATTAAAGCTTTTAAATAGGCGGGCAAATTGTCAAAATTCTGGCGGATAACAATGTCAACAGTATCATTGTAAAGGGCTTCACACTTATTCAAATAAGCTGTGAACTTATTTTTAAAATCGTCTTCTATGCCTTCAAATTGCGCGCTTAGCTTATCAATATCTTTGTGCAAGTAAAACTTTTTGTTGCCGCTTTTAAAATGAACAGTATAAAGGGGTTCGAGTTCAACAAAGCTGAAAGGCATTTCCAGACCACAATCATTTATTAGTTCTTCAAACTCAAAAGGCATGCTGAAAAAGCTGGGGCCCGTATCAAATGTGAAACCGTCTTTTTTTAACTGATTTAGTCGCCCGCCTGCCTTATGGTTTTTTTCAACAAAAGTAACTTTGTAACCCCTGCTGATAAGCCTTAGGCCCGTTGCAAGACCTCCCAGGCCTGTGCCCACTATTAATACGCTTTTACTCATAATTTTTATTTATTTTTTAATGATTGCTCAAAATGTTTTATCTGTTATTGTATGTCGTTCCGATACTGGTAAAATTACCAATAACGAAATCTAAGCATACACGCTTCTGCCTTTCCATAAATAGTTTTTTCTTTTGTTAATAATAACAGCTTTTATCATAAGCTGTAATAAAAAAAACAGCCGGAGGGGGAACAAAAAAATGTTACACAAAACATTCTGACGGCTGCTCAAAGAAACAAGAGTTAAAGTGCTTATGACTATAGCTACATACCATGCTAAAAAAATGTTGCTCAAAAAGAGCATGGGCACAATGCCTAATGCTGCAAAACCCCAAAATAAAAAACTTAGCCAGGGCTTGTTACCAAAAAACATAAAAATGTTCTTGGTAAAACCATAAAGGGCTTCTTTATATCCATGATACATTCTGCATTTCACCTTTTCTTCGCCTGTGATACAAGCTACTTTATGTTTATGTTTTTTTAAATATGAGGCTATGGCTATATCTTCGGCAAGGCTATTTTTAAACAATTTATGAGGCTGAATTTTATGGTATAAGCCGGCATTAAAACACATAAACTGTCCGTTAGCTGCTGAATGGGCTCTGAAAGGGGAGCGTCTGACAAAAATTAAGGGGAGTAGCGTAAGTAAGATATAGTGCATAACAGGAACAGCCACTCTTTCGCCCAGTGTTTTTTGTATTTGTATGGGAAAAATACTGAGAAGCCCTAACCGATACCTGGCAGCGTAAGCTACGGCCTCTTCGATAATGGCGCCATAAAGTCTGACATCAGCATCAATAAATATTAAATACTGCCCTTTGGCATGTTTTGCCAGGTGATGACAAGCATGGGCTTTCCCCAACCAGCCATCGGCTTTATTTACGGCTTTCAAAAGTTTGATGTTTGGATTTTTATGGCTGATGCTTTCTGCTATCTTTGCAGTGTCATCTGTCGATTGATCGTCATAGACAATAATTTCAATGTTTTGTGTAGGGAGTTTAAGTAAATTGTCAAGTAGGGATTTTATATTTTTTTCTTCATTTCGGGCCGGAATCAATAAAGAGATTAAAACATTATTCAAGGGGGGCGTTTCTTTTATTTTCTGGGGGAAAACAAAATTCAAAAGGGCATTAATAAACTGAAATGCCACAAATGTAAGCGATATATATGCCCAGTACAACATCATAAATTTTTGGTGATTTGTTTTTTTAATGCACAATCATATAAGGAGGCATATGTTTCTTGCAAAGAGTGTTGTTTCACATAGGCAGCGGTATAAGATTTTCGGTAAATGTACAGGCTGGGTTTTGGCTTGGAAAAATAATCTGTTAAAAAAACAACGCAATGTATCTGCAAGTCAGGTGATGATTTTTCAATAATTTTTTGTGCACCTTGCTCAAAAACCATGTTTCTATCATGCATGGAATTGAGTTTCCCCTGTGGAAACATAAAAACCATATTTTTTCTCTCTTTGAGTAAGTTTAAAGTGTAATTTATTGTTTCCAAAGTATTACGTGTTTTTTTCTTTATGGGGTAACCACCCGTATATTTAAAAAACCAATACTTTTGAAGTTCCTTTTCAAGCATCATAAAGTAAACTTTTCGATGCATATCCGTAAGATTTAAATACATTATCCAGAAGCCATCCCACCAACTGCTGTGGTTTGCAATAAGCAGTATGGGGTGCCCGGTGTCTTCGTAAGAGCCTTCAACATATACCTTATCAAAATGTTTTTTTATTAAAAAACGTGTCAGCAATTTAAATGCAGGTGATATTATGAAATGATGTCTGGCTTGCACTGTCATTACAGAAACATTTTGTAAACAATACTTAAAAGAACGAAGAACAAGAACTGGCTAAAGAAAATGGTTTTGGCTATTTTATTGGCCGTATTGATTTTGAAAACTTCCAATACACTTACCAAAAAAACACCTATTAAATACCATGCTATGTAGTTTTGTAATGGAATTTGGCCATCCTGCCAGTACCACATGTCCATTTTAGGGGCAACGATTTCCATAACTATGTCATATACCACCATCAATAAGGGGGCAGAGAGTACTACTACCCATTTTACGGAACTTAGGCTCTTAACAATTGAGCTTGCGGCATATGTTAGAAAAAGCCAGTTGACGCCTATCATAAGGGGCGTTTCAAACACTTTTAACCCCAATGCCTTCCCGTAATAATAAGTGCCAAAAACAAGACCCGTTTCAACGCCAATAACCTCGATAAAATAACCGGACAAGAATACAAAAACAAAAACAGCTACTGTTTTTAAATTGTAATTGGTATGATAGATGCCTAATAAATATACTGACAGTATTAAAGCCGGCGGCGTGAGAAGTATAAAAAGCTCTCTGGTGGCAGGGATAAGAAACCCTAAAAACCCCACTAAATAAAATGATATTATAAAACTTTTTATTCTGTTTAAAGAGTATTTGTTTTTTGGAAATAGTTCCATATGACGATTTTTTTTAAATAATGCAGTTTATTGTGTGGATGATTTATAATAAGTTAATAAGTTTAAATTTATACAAGAAAAAAACGCGGATAATGATCAGGTACTTCTTCAGGTTATTTATTCTGATTCTGTTTGATGCTACCTCTTTAGCTGAGGCGCGTTTTATTTTTTTAAATAAAGCAAGATAATAAAAATAAGCTAAAGCCACAGCTAGTTTGGGTTTCCCCTGTAGCTTCCTGATGCCAGGCCATGCAGCATCAAAATCTTTTTGAATGGATTGTTCTATTAACACCTTGCTTTGTGTGTCAAAATTGGTAATAGAAATTTCTGTAAAATAAGTGCGACCTAAATATTGCATGTCATTTTTTAAGTCGCGTAAAAAATTTACTTTTTGAAAAGCATTGCCTAATTTCTCTGCCGGGTTTTTTAGTTTTTCATACAGTCCCTGATTGCCATCGCAGAATATTTTTAAACACATCAAGCCCACCACGCCAGCCGACCCATAGATATACTTTTCAATATCGGCAGGGTTCGTATAGGTTGTTTTACTTAAATCACTTTTCATGCTTTCCATAAATGAGTTGATATGCGCCTTTTCGATATTGAATTTTTTCACGGTATCTGCAAAAGCAACTAAAAGCACATTGGTGCTGATGTTATTTTTCAGTGCATAATCCAAATCTTCACTCAGCTTTTTAAGTAAATATTCCTGATCATGCTTATGAAAACTGTCAACAATTTCATCAGCCAGGCGTACAAAGCCGTAAATGGCATATATGGCATAGCGCTTTTCTTTATCCAATAGCGATGATGCCAAAGAAAAAGATGTGCTGTATCTTTTGGTAATCAATTCAGAAACTTTATAACAGTTATCAACAAAAAAATCAGCTTTCATATATCAGTTTTTTGATTCCTGTTTGTTGGCCTTTGATAAACAAGAGGATGTTTCGTTCGTTTTAAGTTCTTTGTTGTTATGTATTTGTGGCAGCTTATATGCCATGTAATCCATTACAGCTTTTTTTAATGAAATTCCGTGTAGCTTTTCAACAATATGTAAGGCTAAATCAATGCCGGTACTTATGCCTGCGGAAGTCATTATTTTACCATTATCAACAAAGCGTTTATTTTTATCATAGACAGCTTTTGGCTCAATGGTCAAAACATCTTCAACAACCTCTTGATGCGTGGTGAATTCCAGATTTTTAAGTAAGCCAAGTTTTGCCAAAATTCTTGCGCCTGAACATACTGACAAAGTGATGATAGTGCCCTGAATGATTGACCGGAGCCAATCTAATAATTGCTTTTTGTTCAGCAGGCTTTTTGTGCCGTCACCTCCGGGAATAACCAATATGTCAATATCAGGGTGTTGGTCTATGGCGTATTGGGGCACTATTTCCAGCCCGTTTGAAGTTTTTATATGACTTAAAGAACTTGCAACCGTAAGAATATTGAAATGCTTTTTTGTGCTGCATGTATTTGATGCACTAAAAACCTGAAAAGGTCCGGCAAAATCGAGAAGTTCAACATTATCAAAAACCAATATCCCAATGTTTTTCATGGATAATTTTTTTTGCATGGTCAACCCTTAAGTATGCACATACGTATTAGTTTCTAATACCACAACAAAAATACTATTTTTTTATAACCAAGAGAATGAAACTGACCCATTTGATTTAAAAGGCTTATACACTATTCTTTTTGTCAATAGTTCAGATGAAAAATTGTAATACTTATTATAAAATACAAAAAACATAAGATATGTATTTGTGTCCATTTTTTAAAATAAAAGTTTCAAAATGGGACACTTTTTGCTTTCCCACGAACACTTAAAAATTAATAATAGTCAGATAGTGAGGTTCATATGTGTTTGTTTTTTTTATATGGCACATGCATTGCGGATATAAATATATCACATATATATAATTTAACTACATAAGTTCTCAAATTTTTTATAGGAAAAGAATAAACTATAAAAATACAAAAAAAGAAAACGCAAAATGAAATACCAAAATGATAATTTTATAAATACAAAACTTGGCATAGACCGATTAGCTGTATTGTTAATATTTATAACGATTTTTATATTTATCGGAGCGCCGGCATTTTCGCAGCAAGCGCAGCAGCCTCAGGGCAGTGGTACAGAATCGGACCCTTATTTAATAAGTAATTGGCAGAATTTGTATTGGATTACCCAAAATGCCTCATCGTGGGATAAGCATTTTTTACAAACAGCACATATTGACTTATCTGATGCAGATATCACACAGTGGGATAATGGTAAAGGTTGGAAACCTATTGGAACAGGGGGCTCTGGTAATAATGCCAATCCTTTTAGAGGTGTTTATAATGGGGGCGGTCACATCATCAGCAACCTATATATAAACAGACCAAGTGAGGACTATGTGGGTTTGTTTGCCATGATTCAATCAGATGCCACTAAAGAAGCCAAAGTTTTTGACCTGGGATTGGTAGATGTTTCCATAATTGCCGAAGAATATGCTGGTAGTTTTGTGGCATATATGCAAGGGCAAACTTCTAATCATGGGAACAAAGCGTTTTTAAAGTCTGTATTTGCAACTGGCGAAATAAAAGCCAAGCGTTATGCAGGTGGTCTTGTGGGTTATGCTGCACAAAATGCAGTCGTTCAACAAGCCTATTTTCAGGGACATATGGAGGG
>PXBB01000162.1 GCA_003565735.1 Bacteroidales bacterium | reverse complement strand
TGTTTAATCCGTCGGTATTCTCCATCGCCAAAGGCCTCTTAATGGCATAAGTTGCGAAAACCTTGAAATAGTTTACTATGTCGGCGGCTTTCGACGCCTTGCATCTGACCTAAATTAAAAAACATGAATAATACAGGATAGACATGTAAAAAATCTAATTATGAAAATATTTACTTCCCCCAAAAAAATAAATGCACTTCTTGTTTTATGTTTATTATTTCAAAATATCAGTGTTGTGGGACAGTCGGCTTTACCGCAGACACAAACAAAGACTGTTGACACAGTGCTTGGAAGTCCCAAGAAAATACTTACAGTGAATCCTTATCAAAATGTGCTTTGGGTTGAATTTCATGCCTTTAAAACAAACCTCCATACACATACGCAAGTTAGCGATGGCGTGTACATGCCCCACGAGGCCGTTGACTTATACCATCTGGCCAATTACAAAATATTGTCTTTAACAGACCATATACCCGATTGGTCTGGAAATAATGTGGCCCATATAATTACTTGGCCATGGAACGGGTTTGCTTACCTGACAAGTGTTACACAATGGTCAGTAGCATGGGAAAACAAATGCCCCAACTCTTTAGGGATGCTGGCAGTACAAGGAAGTGAGCCATCTGAAGGACATCACAGAGGTAGTTTTTTTAACCCGCTGTCCGACCCTTTTGATGACTTACATTTCACTTTTCAAGCTATAGAACAACTAAATGGCCTTGCCATGTTGTTCCACCCGGGACGTTACTGGAGTATCGACTCTGTTTATACACCTTCTGATATGTATTCTTTAAACTGGTACGAAAGTTTTTTTACAGCCTATGATGTACTGGTAGGCTTAGAAGTTTATAACCAAGGCGATAGGTATCCTCACGACCGCGTGCTTTGGGACGAGCTGCTTACAATGATGATGCCCCAAAGACCCATATGGGGTTACTCTAATGATGATATGCACGTGGAGTCGCAATTGTTTAAAAACTTCAACTTCATGCTTATGGATACGCTTACAGAAGAAGCTTTAAGAAAGAGTATGATTGATGGCGCTTTTTACTTTTGCTATGAACCCAATGGAGACGGACAGGAACAAATTCCAATAATTGACAGTATTATTGTTGATAGAATAAACCACGACATCCATATTTACGCTTCTAATTATGATGCCATTTTATGGATTAGTGGTATTGATGGCACTGGTTCAAACAGAACAAGTCTGGTCATAGACAGTGGCAGTGTTTTTTCATGGGCAGATTTTTCTCATCCATACGTGAGGGCTGTTTTGATAAATGCTGACGGCAGAACTTACACACAGCCTTTCGGCTTTGATATTAAAGTGCCCGAAAAAGCTGATACCATCTTCGGACCGGTTGATATATGTCAGGGCACTGATACTGTTGTATTTCAAGTAACCAAAGATATTTTTACCGAAAAATACCATTGGCTGTTACCGGCAGGCGCCGCCTTTATTGGTGACTCTACTTCTTACAGCATTAGCGTTAATTTTGCAAATGTCATATCTAATGACCATATAGGCGTTTATAAAAGCAATATCAGTGGCATAAGTGATACAACATATTTTAGTTTTAATATCATACCCACTCCTTTTGCAGGCACATTGACAGGTAATGATACCATTTGTGCCGGCGATTCTGTTGCCCCACTCTTTCTCAATGGACATAATGCTGAGATTATTGGATGGCAGTCTTCTCCTGACTTTACCCAATGGCATTTGATGCCACATACCGATTCCGTATTACACCCGGGAACCCTTTTTAATGATACTTATTTCAGAACTCTGGTAAAAAATGATGGATGCCCTGCGGTTTATAGTGATACCGTTTTTATTAAAACTTATGATGTCCCACAAAAGCCGGTTATTATGGTTGTTGGCAATGCTTTGATATCCTCTTCTCCTGTTGGAAATCAATGGTACAACCAAAATGGCCCGATACCGGGAGCTACAAACCATTATTTTGTTCCCGACGAAGACGGCAACTACTATGTCATCGTTACCCTTAATAATTGCGCTTCTGGGCCCTCTTTAGAGTATAACTATTCCCATACGGGAATTGAAAGAAACGCAACTACGGATGACATTCTAATATTTCCCAATCCAACTGATGGCATGGTCACAATAACTTTAGGCCCTCTTAATTCAAAAGTGCAAATAGATATTTATTCGGGAGAAGGCCAACTCGTAAAAACAGCATTTGCCCAAGTCTCTGCCATAAGACAGGATATTGCCATGAACCTCTCTTTTTTGAAAGACGGCTTATATGTGTTGAAAATACATAACGGCGATATTAATATAACTGAACGTTTGCTTATTATAAAATAGGCTTAACTTTCGCAAACACAATTGACCCTGATTGCAATAGTTTTTTTATAACTTATCACTATCATTCAGTTAATAGTTATTGTTTTAATTATTTTATTAGTTGTAGAAAATTCATTAAATTTGCAATAAAAATATTATGATTAATGGGGGCAGAAATAATAAGTATCAAAAATAAGAACAAACTTATCAATATCTGTAAGGAATTAAAGATAAAAAGGTTATTTCTTTTCGGGTCGGTTTTAACAAAAGGTTTTAATAAATCAAGCGATATTGATTTTTTAGTATCGTTCAATGAAGATATTAGTATAGAGGAATATACTGAGAATTATTTCACGTTACATTATAAATTGAGAGAATTGTTTAAACGAGACATTGATATTTTGACAGAACGCACCCTGAGCAACCCCTTTTTGATAGAAAATATTAATAATTCAAAAATGTTGATATATGAAGCCTGAAGTGAAAAAGTGTTAGTATGATATAATGCAGGCCATAAACAACATCGGTGAGTTTGTTGGTAATGACATGAAATTTGAAACATTTCAGGGAAATATGCTTGTACGCAGAGCTGTTGAAAGGGAAATTGAGATTATTGGTGAGGCAGTAAGCCGGATTTTGAAATATGAACCAACATTTGAACTGACAAACAGCAGAAAGATAATAGACACTCGTAATTGGGTAATACATGCTTATGATAATGTAGATGAGATAATAATTTGGGGTATAGTGAAAAATCATTTGCCTGAATTGAGGCAGGAGGTTGAGAATTATTTAAAATCAGACAGTTGATTTTCTACAAGGGGATTTTTAAGAAAGTGTAAAATATTTATGACGCTATTGAAAGAAGCTACATATTGTAGTATAGTTAAAAATGTGATGTATGTTCCAGCAGCCTGATACAGTAAGAGTTTCAGATATACTTGAGTGTATAAAAAGGATTGAAAGATGAAAACTATTAATTTGAGATATGGTAAACACAGGGATAGTGAAGTAGTGTTCATTGAATTTGAATACGATTCTACTTTGCTAAGCCATGTCCGAAAGTTATCATACACTCGCTGGAGTAAAACGCATAAGAGCTGGTATGCATTTCGACAAGACTTTGATAAGGGTGTTTTCTTTCAGGCTCTGAAGCCTTATGCTTTTATTAATTATTCAGGTCTTAGAAAGGAGGCAGATCCTGTCTTAAAAGACAGCGAGAGATTGCCGGAGCCTAAAACGCACAATGAAACCGAAGTATTCAATGAAACTGACAGGATAATTGAACCGGAAGTTGTCCAACTTGTTGACACATTCCGTAAGTGGATGCGCCATAAGCGCTACAGCCGGTCATCCATTGAAACTTACACTGATTGTGTACGTGTGTTTCTGACGTTTTGTATTTCCAAACCTTTTGACACACTTACTAATGATGATGTGGTTCTGTTTGTACACGACTATATTCTAAAAAAGAAACTTAGTTATTCGTACCAGAACCAGTTTGTGAATGCTATAAAATTGTTTTTCAGGGAAGTTTTCAAGAGTTGTATAGAGGTTGATAAGTTAGAAAGACCTCGTCGTGAGCATAAGCTTCCTAATGTACTGAGTAAGGTAGAGGTTGGAAAAATTCTTAATGCTTTGAGTAATCTTAAACATCGTACAATGCTAAGTTTGATTTATGCCTGTGGCCTGCGGCGCAGCGAGTTGCTCTACCTGAAGCCTGCCCATGTTGACAGCAAGAGGGGCTTGCTTCTGATAAAAAGTGCCAAGGGCAATAAGGACAGGGTTGTACCGATGTCGGAGAAGCTAATTGAACTTTTACGCGAGTACTATAAGTTTTACGTACCAAAAGTCTGGCTTTTTGAGGGTCAGTATGCCGGGGAGCAGTATTCGCCTGAAAGTTTGGCTAAAGTGTTGAAAAATGCTTGTAAGATCTCGGGTATAAGGAAACCTGTTAGTTTACATTGGTTACGACATAGTTATGCAACCCATCTTCTTGAATCGGGAACAGATTTGAGGTATATTCAAGAATTGTTGGGACATAAAAGTAGTCGCACTACTGAAATTTACACCCATGTAAGCACGAAGAATCTAAAAAATATCAAGAGTCCGTTTGATGATTTATGATTTTGAAAAAATTATTTATAAAAAAGTTTGGTATTACATTTTTTTTTTGTAAACTTGCAGTAGAATAAAACTTAACAAAAGGTTGGTTTACACGCGCTCTTGTGATGTTTATACCCCAACCTTTGGTTATGGTATAAGCAAGTTGCACGCAATGCTTCGCATAGCACACTCAGAGCTGCAATACAGACATTTTATCACACTGAAAAAACAAAGAATAATTTCTTTTTAGGTAAACTTCCCGCACTATTTTGGTGCATGAAG
>PXBB01000119.1 GCA_003565735.1 Bacteroidales bacterium | reverse complement strand
TGTCAAGATATTTGAATTATAATAAAAAAATTTGATGTCGTACAATTATTGTTTTGTCCAGATGCGTCTGTTTAGATTCATGTCGTCAACTATACCAGTAGCGAGTTGCAGAACGTCAAAATAGGAACGGACAACTTTGAAATTAACTAAGGATTTAAAATAACTTGGCTCGAAAAGGTCTTTACGGTAGGGTATGGCCAGGTACATATGGGAATCTACAAAAGATAGGTATATTTGAGAGCCATGCTTTTTCCTAAAGTCCATAATACGTTCTATAAGTGTGGTAGAGAGTATATATCTGGCTTGGATTTGATCGTCGCCATACACATTAAAATTTTTGGTAAAGTTTACATCCTCCAGTTTTACAAGCTTTTCTCTGCGGTTAGCTCCCATAATTTTTTTTAAAAACCCAAAACCTCTCCCAAAGCTATTTGGTATAACTACTGTTGAACCTGTAAAATCTTTGTTAAAGTCGGCTGCAAAAAATAAGCCTTTAAATATGGTATGCCAGGAAGTATTTGTCCGTCCTTTATTGTCTGTAGTTGTTGTTTTGTACGCTGCTTTAATTTCAGAAAAGCGCATTTCTGTTTTATCAATTTTTCCATAGACTAAATCGTCTCCCTTATACCTGTCAATATTGGTCAGGAAAATGCGGGAAGCTGTAAACTCAGAGATGTTAATAAAGCCTTTGGGGTCGTATTTTAAATCAGGGCTTATAAAATAAACAATGCGGTTAATGACTTGATGCTTAAAGTCTTTATAAAAATGCCTGTCATATACCCACAGGCCAAAGACCAAAAGTGACAGCGCAAAAGCAATGGCAATACCTATGTAAAAGGAAAACAAAGACATGATTACCGATACAGCCACAAAGGTAAAGAAAGTAACCAAAAACCTTTTTATTATGCGCTTGCGTCTGGCGTCAAGATGTTGAAGGTCTGTTTTTAAAGATTTTTCATAAAATGTTCGGAACTCTTCTAGTGTTTTCATTTATTGTGAATCTTAGAAAAAAACTACGATTTAAACAAAGACTTAACATCAACATTTTGTCTTTCTTGTTCGGATATTTCAAACAATTGCTTTTGTTTAAAATTAAACATTCCTGCAATGATATTGGTAGGAACAACCTGTGTGGCGTTGTTATAGTCAGTTACGGCACTGTTGTAAAACCGTCTTGCTGCGGAAAGTTGTTCCTCTACTTCATTAAGAGAGCCTTGAAGTTGTAAAAAATTAGTGTTGGCTTTTAAATCCGGGTAATTTTCAACAGCAACCATAATGCCGGAAACAGCACGGGAAATTTTACCATCTAAAGCAATTTTTTCTTCATCAGAAACATTACCTGAAATAGCTTTTGCACGCATTTCAGTTATTTTTGTCAGGGTTTCTCTTTCGTGTTGCATATACTGCTGAACAGTTGCTACTAAGTTGGGTATTAAGTCGTAACGCTTTTTGGCCATGGTGTCAATACTGGCAAATGCTTTATCAGCCTCATTTCTTTTTCGTATTAAACTGTTGTATGATAATGCAAACCATAAAACCAGTACACCAATAATAATATACAATGCTATCATTTTTTTGTTTTTTAGTTAGATGGGCAAATATAATTGATTTTTCTTTATCTAATTTTTTTATTCTATTAAAAAAAGGAAAATTTATTCAAAAAATAATAATTCCCCACGGGTTTATGAACTCATTTTTTTGTAAAAAGATTTGGGATTCAGACTTTTATTAGTCGGATACAAAATCAGTTTTGATATCAAGGTAGTCGGTGTAAGGAATTTGAACATTGTTGATGTTGACATATGGTTTGGCTCGTAATGTAAAACGTACAGGTTTGTTATTTGCACCGGCCAAATTGAGGCCAAAGTTTATTAAAGCATCTGCCGGTTTTGATTTTAAAACTTCTTTGAGGTTTATGGTAAAGGTTATTGGAAAACTGGCTATACCTCCATTTTGTGGTATTGATACATGCTTGTGTGTCGTGCCTTCAAGCATTTTAATGTCATCAATAAAGAGTATCCAGTCAAGTCGGCTTAAAGTTGCACGTCTTCTGTTTGGGTTGCGTGTTTCAATATTAAGTGTTAATTCCAGAGGAAAGCGGTTTAAACTTACGCTGTGAATTAATCTTACGGCATTTTTAGAACTCAGACCTGTTACATTATTTACATTTTGAACATTAACGCCTGAAAGTCTAATGTTTTCAACACTGCTGAGTCTGAATTCGCAAGGGGCATAACTACGCCTTTCTTTTAACAAAGTGCAAGAAGAAAATTGTTGAAGTGTTAAAGCTATGATACTAAATACCAATGTTTTTCTAAAGAATTTTAACATGCTTAGTACATTTTTAGTTATTTGCAAATTTATACATAAAAATTTTACCATGGAATATTCAATTGATATTGTTTATGTATTACATAGCCTTTTTAACCTGCATTTAAAAAGACCACTTAAGCTGTAAGTAAGCTGCTAATCCACCCTGGGCAAAAATATTGTTGCCAGAGCCTGCAAAATATTGTGCCACAAAAGAGGCATCGAGGTTGGTAATGACAGAGTATGTCAGGTTAGGACTTAAAAAATAGGCTTCCATATCGGGCATGTACATGCCTGACAAGCTTCCGCTCAAAATAGGTGAGAAGGGGTACATAACAGTACCGGTAACGGCATATTCGGAAAAGAGTATGTTGTCGGCAGACATGGGTTCTGTGAGCATTATGCCAGCCGCCTGAGAAGGCTTACGATTGTGGCCTCCATTGTACAAAAACTCAATAAGAGCATATATGCCGCTGTCAAACATATAGTCAAAAGAGGTGGCAAAGACAAAATTGAATGGGTCAACACCAGGTTCTTCTTCAATGTCGTTGAAAAAAGTAGCCTCGCCCTTAAATCCCATGCCTTTTATTTGCCCTGCCCAACCGCCACCAAGAGCTAGGCGGTTTTTGAAGTAAGCACCTAAAAATTGAAAGTCGTACATGTTTTTGTTGAAAGCGTACTTAAGCGCAGCCACACTTTTTTCTGTCTCTCTTGCGGGACTTACTGCCAGCTCTATGCGTGATAAGTCGCCGGTAAAATACTGAACTCTGAGTGCATCGGCACCTGGGCGCTCCTCGTAATCAAAATCAAAGAAATTGTAAGTGTTAAAAAGGTCATTGGGGTTCGAGACCATATTGATACCCCAGTTGATACGTTGCCTGCCTGCCCGTACCTGCCATTTGCCGTATTGCCAGTCAAGAAAAAACCTGTCCGACATCACGTGCCATAAGTGCTTGCCCTCGTGATATGGAACGTAGGATGCATCTACCAGGCCATCGTCCGTTTCGAAAAAACGCTTTATGAGATCGCCATTGTCTATAACATCACTGCTTATAAGGCGGTTGCGAACTTCAAATACCGCAGAGAGGTTTTGGTGCGCCTGCCATCTGAAATTCAAACGGTTGTGCAAAATGTTGCTGAAACTGGCATCATTAAAATCCTTGTCGAATTGAACAGAAGGCATCTCTTTGATATAACCCCGGAAGAAAAATGTCTTTGGTTTATCGTTATCAGTAGGGGAGGGGAAAACAAACTTGATAATTGATATAAGAAAAATTGTTAATAGTAATTTTTTGGAATGTAGAATGTTGGAATGTAGAATGTTGGAATAAAGTTTGCTTTTAGTCCATTTTTGAGAGATTTTATTTAATTGGTTTTTCCCAATAATATCTTTCATTTCTTCTTGTATTTTTGATTTTCTTTTGCAGTTCTAATAGAGCTTACGGTAATTGATAAAAGCTCGTTGGCTTCCTTAATAAGTATTTCAATTTCTGACTTAAATTCACTGTTAAACTCCATTATGAGTTCCAGAAAATAAATCGTTTCATCTGTTTCTTCTTCAACAATTTTCAACTTATATATAAAGTCAACTTGAGATTTTGCACGACAAGCAGCTCTGTAATTAGCGCCCGAAGAACTTGATGACCTTATAATCTGATTGCTATAAACTTTGTTTGCCTGATTGTACGGCAACTTTACTATTAAGCGTGTTACATCAATTGCAAACTTTTTGAACCTAAACTTTAAAGCATCAATAGACATATTATATTTTTTTTGAGTTATAAATAATTGTAACCAATTCTCCCATTCTTCATTTCCTTCCATTCTTCATTTCCTTCCATTCTTCATTTCCTTCCATTCGTCATTTCTCCCCATTCGTCATTTCCTCCCATTCGTCATTCTTCCCATTCTTCATTTCCTTCCATTCTTCATTTCCTCCCATTCTTCATTTCCTTCCATTCGTCACTTCCTCCCATTCTTCATTTCCTCCCATTCGTCATTCTCCCCATTCGTTATTTCCTTCTCTCATCTTCACTCACAGCGCCATCTACCAGTGTGATAACTCTTCTTGCGCGCTCTATAACTCTTTGGTCGTGTGTAGAGAAAACCATAGTTACGTTTTCTTCTTTGTTCATTTTCGACATGATATCTAAAAGGTTAAAAGCCGAAGTTGTATCAAGGTTAGCGGTAGGCTCATCGGCCAGAATGAACTTAGGCTTTGAAGCCAGTGCTCTTGCTACGGCTACTCTTTGCTGTTGCCCGCCGGAGAGCTTGTTAGGTCTGACATCCATCTTGTCGCCAAGTCCAACAGCTTGCAGAAGTTCCTCAGCTCTTTTGTTCATTTCTTCACTTTTTACTTTTTGCAAAAGCATAATAAAAGAAACATTTTCTTTAGCAGTAAGTACAGGAATAAGATTGTATGACTGAAAAACGAAACCAATATTTTTCAATCTGAAATCAATGAGTTTGTTATCAGATAGCTTACTGATATCTTCGCCATCAACATATATCTTGCCTTCAGTAGGCTTATCAAGACCACCGATAAGATTTAAAAATGTTGTTTT
>PXBB01000110.1 GCA_003565735.1 Bacteroidales bacterium | reverse complement strand
TCCAAAAAAATATGTATTTTTGTTCATGTAGAAGGTTTTTAGCGAAGCAAATCTACACAAATAAAGAGAAAGGAAGTTATAGAACTTCCTTCTCTTTAAATTTTTTATCGGACAACAGTGAAAACAAATATAAAAAGTTTTTTTCTAATCATAATGATTTGCAATACTCTTTTTAAAATAAACCATTATCATTTTATTAAAAAAAATTATATTTGTAATACTGTTTATCTACATTATAGTCTGTAAAAAAAAAGTAAATGCTTAATAAAGACAGGAGCCCTAATAGTCAAAAAGTTAGAGATGTTTTAGATTTTTTACACCGGACGGTGGTGCATCACACTTTATGGTTTTCTGAGGTGCAGCATCGTTATGGAAGAGAAAAAGCCCTCGCGCTCATGGCACAAGTCAGTGCTAAAACATACAATATACACATAAATAGAATAGCAAAAATACTCGATTTTGAATTGACAGATGGTTTACCACAGCCTTTGTTAAGCCTTTCAGAAGCAAAACTTGATAAGCTCAAAAAGGGTATCGCAGTCAACTGGCTGGCCTGTGATGGTGTGTGGTTTCAGGCTGTAGAAAGTGCTTATGGGATAGATGACGCCAAAGGATGCAATGATGCTTGCTGGGCGCAATTTTCACCTTTTGAAGCCTGGGCTGTTAAAAGTCGCCTACAGCTGCCCGATAATGCAGGATTGTCAGGACTAAAAAAAGCCTTAAACTACAGGATTTATGCAGATATTAATCAACATCAAATCATTGATGAGACATCAGATAGTTTTGTTTTTAAAATACTCGACTGTCGGGTTCAACAAGCAAGAGAACGCAAAGACTTACCTGCCTATCCCTGTAAATCAGCCGGAATTATAGAATATAGAAGCTTTGCACAAACCATCGACAATCGTATTAAAACCCGGTGTTTGCACTGTCCGCCTGATACCATAAAAGATAGTGCCTATTGTTCATGGCTTTTTAGCTTTTAAATACGCATTAATAAATCAAAATAAAATACCAATATGGATAATCTAATACTTGCAATCAACCCTGGTTCAACTTCAACCAAAATTGCTGTTTATACAAACCTCAACAGCACATTACTTACCAATGTTAAGCACGAGCAAAGCGTTTTAATGGAGTTCAAATGTATAGCCGATCAATTTGAGTACCGTAAAAATATGATCAAAAATGTTCTGGAATCTTCAGGTATCAATCTTAAAAGCATTGATATAGTGGTAGGCAGAGGGGGGCTTTTAAAACCCATTCAAGGTGGTGTTTATAAAGTTAATGAGGTGATGTTGCGTGATATCAGGAACCCTATGGGGGAACATGAATCAAATCTGGGGGGTATAATAGCTTACGAACTAGCTAAAGAGGCCGGTCATGATAAAATGGCTATCATTGTTGACCCTACTTGTGTTGATGAGATGGAGGATATTTCCCGCATATCAGGCATGCCTGAGTTGCCGAGGCGCAGCTTTTTGCATGCTTTAAACCAAAAGGCTATTGCCCGCAAATATGCGAAAGAACTGAAATTAAAATACGAAGACGTTAATGTGATAGTGGCTCATATGGGTGGTGGTATTTCTGTAGGAGCTCATTACAAAGGACGTGTCATAGATGTTAACAATGGCCTCAATGGCGATGGCCCTATGTCACCCGAAAGAAGTGGCGGTGTACCTGTAGGTCAGCTGGTTGAACTTTGCTTTTCAGGTCAATACAGTAAGGAAGAAATCATGAAAAAGATTAAAGGCCGTGGTGGCCTCTCAGCTTATTTAGGCACTAATGATGCCATAGATATTGAAAAGCGCATTAAAGAAGGCGATGCACATGCCAAGCTTGTTTATAATGCGATGTCTTATCAGGTTGCCAAAGAAATAGGTGCTTTGAGTACCGTACTTAAAGGTAAAGTTGACGGCATCTTACTTACCGGTGGACTGGCTTTTGGCAGCATGATAACAGATGAAATATCAGAAAGGGTTGCACATTTAGCCCCAGTAAAAGTATATCCCGGTGAAGGTGAAATGGAAGCACTTGCCATGAATGCATATATGGTCCTTAACAATGAAATTGATGTTAAAGAATATGTGTAAGCTCATATACACTTATTTTTACTGTCCGCCTTTATTATTCTTTTTTTACTTTTCTGAACTTAAAACCTATGGGGTAAATATTGTTTTAAAATCCTGTAAAAGCTTTAAAACCAAAGACCCTGAAGATAAAACCTGCCGATATTTTTAATGCTAGAGTATGCAATAATTTGCTAAAGCTTTATTAACAAACTGTTATTTATATGAGCTGTAAGTGAAAACAAAATGCTTTGTTATGAGTTTTTCTAAAAGAAATACTTTAATAGCAGCAATTACAAAATATGCATAATATGTGATTTAAAACTATTTATAAAATTTAGTTATTTTTGCAAAAAATAACACCAATATATGGTCAAACAAAAAGAACATTTAAGCCCGGAAAAACTAAAAGAGCTGGTAATAGAGGGCATGGATCAGAAAAAGGCACAGAATATAGTAAGTATCAATTTCAAGAACATAACCAATGCCATTACAGACTATTTTGTAATATGTCATGGGACATCCACAACACAAGTAGAAGCCATAGCTGACAATGTTTACAATTTTCTTCGAAAAAAAGGCGTAAAACCATGGCATACTGAGGGACGCCAAAATGCGGAGTGGATTCTTTTAGACTATATAGACATAGTGGTGCATGTATTTTTGGATACTTCGAGAGATTTTTACAGTATTGAAAAACTGTGGGCTGATGCCGAACAACACAGACATACTCATAATATAAAAAAATAACTAATCGTTGACAAAAGAGATGAACCAAGAAAGGAAAGAGAGCAGTAAAGACAAAAGCAATAAAGGCAAACAACCTGCACCCAAAAAGCCAAAATTTAACATTTACTGGGTTTATGGTTTGTTGGCCATATTGTTTATTGCGATGCAATTTATGAATTTCGGAGGAGGCGATCCAGAAGAAATCAGCTGGGAGAAATTTCATACCGATATTTTATTAAATAATGAGGTTGAGAAAATTATTGTTGTTAATGGGGAATTTGCAGAAGTTTTTATAAAAGAAGATTTTTTAAAAAAAGATAAGCATGAGTCAGTAAGAGAAGGATACAGAGGCAGGCCTCACGAAGGGCCTCATTATATTTTTTCTATTGGCTCTATAGATGTGCTTGAACAACGTATGCAACGCACATACGAGCAACAAGAACATGTGGAACGCATACCTGTTCAGTTTGAAACACGCAAAGACTGGGCATCTGATATACTCAGTTGGTTGCTTCCAATCGGTTTGTTAATAGCGTTTTGGATTTTTATTATGCGACGTATGGCCGGTGGCGGCGGTGGTGGCGGCGGTCAGATTTTCAATATTGGCAAGTCTAAGGCTCAATTATTTGATAAAGATATTCACGTAAGTGTGAACTTTAAGGATGTAGCCGGATTGGAAGAAGCTAAGGTTGAAATAATGGAAATTGTTGATTTCTTGAAAAATCCTTCAAAATACACAAAACTTGGCGGAAAAATCCCTAAGGGTGTTTTATTAGTAGGTCCTCCGGGTACAGGGAAAACACTTTTAGCACGAGCCGTTGCCGGAGAAGCTCAAGTTCCCTTTTTCTCTATGTCCGGTTCCGATTTTGTTGAAATGTTTGTGGGCGTAGGAGCCTCTCGTGTGAGAGACCTTTTTAAGCAAGCCAAATCTAAAGCCCCCTGCATTATCTTTATTGATGAAATTGATGCTGTTGGTCGTGCCAGAGGTAAAGCGAATTTCTCAGGGGCTAATGATGAGCGAGAAAACACGCTTAATCAACTTCTTACAGAAATGGACGGTTTTGCCTCTAACCAAGGTGTTATTATTCTTGCTGCAACCAACCGGGCAGATGTTCTTGACAAGGCACTGCTCAGAGCCGGTCGCTTCGACAGACAAATACATGTAGAGATGCCGGACCTTAAAGAACGTCAGGAAATATTCGGCGTACACACCAAAAGTCTTAAGGTTGATAATCAAAGTGTTAGTGAAGAATTTTTAGCACGTCAAACACCCGGCTTCTCAGGTGCAGATATTGCCAATGTATGCAACGAAGCTGCACTCATAGCATCCAGACGTAATAAAGAAAAAATCGAAAAACAAGATTTTTTGGATGCCATAGATCGCATTATTGGCGGACTTGAAAAAAAGAATAAAATCATTTCCAAGGCTGAAAAAAATATTATTGCCTATCATGAAGCCGGCCATGCAGCAGTAAGCTGGCTGCTCAAGCATGCCCATCCGCTTATAAAAGTAACCATTGTGCCGCGAGGCAAGGCATTAGGCGCTGCCTGGTACTTACCCGAAGAAAGGCAAATAACCACCTATGAGCAAATGTTCGAAGAGATTACTGCTACCCTGGGAGGCAGAGCTTCCGAAGAAATCATGTTCGGAGAAATTTCTACAGGCGCCCTCAACGACCTCGAAAAAGTAACCAAACAAGCCCACGCTATGGTAACCTATTATGGCCTAAACAAAACTATTGGCAACCTTAGCTACTACGACTCCACCGGACAAAATGAATATAGTTTTACGAAGCCTTATTCCGAAAAAACAGCTCAGGTTATTGATGAAGAAATCAGCAAAATTGTTGAAAAAGCTTACACTAAAGCCAGAAATATTCTCATAGAAAATAAAAAAGAATTAGAAGCCCTTGCACAAAGACTTTTGGAAAAAGAGGTCATCTTTAAGGAAGATGTTGAAGAAATTTTTGGTAAGCGTCCTTTCGATGAAGAAGCGGAAAGTGCGAAAGAAAATGAAACCCCAAAAATGGCCGACAATAATAAATCAACAGATAATAGTCCGAAAGCCTCAGAAGAAAGTGATAAAAATAATGCCAAAGCAGATAGCAAAAGCACTGGATCGGAGGCACCTGATAAAGGTTTTAATGAAAACCATAAACCTGAAAAGCAAAGCAATAATACAGACACAACTCAAGACAGTCAAAAAGAGCTTTAGACTGTCTTAAAAAAGATAATTATGGAAGTGACATCAAGAGAACGGATGTTAAAAAATATTCGCCACGCGATTATCAGCAAAACGGATCCTCCATTCGAAAATGTTGATACCAAGTCGGATATTTTTGTTGCCCATAAAACACCATACCCTGATGTCATTTTTGCAGAAGCTTTTTCAGAAACAGGGGGAAAGTTCATATACTGCGAAAATGAGCATGAGCTTATTACGAATATCAATGCCTTATATAGCAACTACCAACTGAAGCATACATTCTGTTGCGATAATGAAATAAAAGAACTCTTGACCATAAACAAAATTCCTTTTAGTGATGATAAGGAATCTTTAATTAATTCAGATGTTTCAATAAGTTATTGTGAGTGTTTGATAGCACGTTTTGGAAGTGTCTTGATGAGTTCTCGTCAGGCCACAGGACGCAAAGGTTTCATCGCTGCACCGATACACATTGTGCTGGCCTATACCGACCAGATTGTCATGGATATTAAAGATGCTTTTGCTATTATGCGTCAAAGATATGGCGAAAAAGGAGCCTCCTTAATGGCTTTTGTTACAGGAGCAAGCCGTACTGCTGATATTGAAAAAACTCTTGTAATGGGTGCTCACGGGCCTAAGGAAGTATTTGTATTTCTCACTGAAAAAGAAAAACATGGATAAAAACTGGGTAAAGGTTTATGCGCACAACCAGTCTTACTATACCGAACTCGTAAAGGCTGTTCTACACGACAATGGTATAGAAAGTGTTATCATTAATAAAAAAGATAATGCCTACCTTTTTGGAGAGGTGGAGTTGTACACGCATGTAGAAAATGCCTTTACCGCAAAACAAATAATTGAAAAAAATAAATTGTAACTGCTTTGAATAACACAATTATAAGAACTATAACGGGAATTTTTATCATACTATTTGTTGTCCTGCCCATATGGGCGGTCAATGCTTTTTCTTATGCCCCATATGTCATAGTTTTTAGTATCATGTGTTTTTTAAGCTTAAAAGAGTTTTACAGTATTGTTAGTTGTTCTACACGTTACAAACCACTTGTCCTGTTTAATACATTAACGGGCACCATAATATTTCTTGTGGTAGCTGCTGTAGTTTTTATCAAACTGCCCTATCACTATTTGATAATTCCTTGGTTGATGATTTTAGCTGGATTAGGAGCTGAAATGTACAGAAAAAAAGAAAAACCGTTAGAAAATATTGCATACGGTCTTACAGGACTGTTATGGATTGCTTTGCCATTTGCCGGTTTCAACCTGCTATTTTTGCCTCAATTTTATGATGGTCCATCGCACTTGCTGCCTGCTTCTGTTTTTATATTTCTGTGGGTCAACGACACAGGGGCTTATGTGTTTGGGCTGGCATTTGGCAAAAGAAGACTCTTTAAACGTATTTCTCCAAAAAAATCGTGGGAAGGCTTCATCGCCGGTGTGTTGTCGACAATTGTAACAGCTTATATTATTTCCATTTTCTGGACAGGCTTTTCCTTTTATGTTTGGGGTTCTCTTGCCATTGTGGTTGCTGTTAGCGGCACTTTTGGCGACCTTACGGAATCCCTCTTTAAAAGGAATGTTAATTGTAAAGACTCAGGGCAAATATTTCCCGGTCACGGCGGTTTCCTGGATCGTTTCGACTGCCTCTTTTTTGCTGTTCCCGCGACCTTATCTTTTTTAATTATTAAAAATATTTTTGGAATATGACCATTCATAAAGAAGGATGCAAATCAATTATGGCAGCCTCTGTTCTGGTTGTTGTAATAAATGTATTGCAACTGATATTTCTTAAACATACATTAATTACGTACCTGATATTAGCCGTATCGGTTTTATTTGTGGGGCTTGTTGTGCAGTTTTTCCGGTCACCAAAACGCAAAGGCAACGATAATAACCATCAGACCATTATAAGTCCGGCAGACGGTAAAATTGTTGCTATTGAAACTGTTTATGAAAAAGAGTTTTTAAAACAGGAATGCAAGCAGATTTCCATTTTTATGTCGCCTTTAAATGTCCATTTAAACAGGTATCCCATAAGCGGAAAGGTTGCATATATGAAATATCACCCGGGTGCATATTTAGTTGCCTGGCACCCCAAATCTTCTGAAAAAAATGAACGCACAACCGTAGCAATTGCTCATGATAATGGACACAATATTTTGCTGCGTCAAATTGCAGGAACTGTTGCACGTAGGATAGTTTGCTATGCCCAAAAAAACACCTCGGTTGAAAAAGGAGCCGAACTGGGCTTTATTAAGTTCGGATCAAGGGTTGATATTTTTATACCCTTAGATTGCCGGATAAATATCCAATTACAACAAAAAGTTAAAGGTGGCGAAACTGTTATAGCCTCATTTTAATGAGGCAAGTCTTAAAAGCAGGTTCTGGAAGATAACTTGAGTGAAAAACACTAAACTATTATTGCCGGTCATCCTTATTATGCAAAGAATTATAGGCCTCTGACTGCATACGGTACATGCTGGCATATTTTCCATTCAATTGCATCAGTTGAGCATGTGTACCCTCTTCAATTATAGTTTCTTTTTCCATTACATAAATATAGTCGGCCATTTTTACAGTTGAGAAACGATGACTTACAATAATGGCGGTTTTATCACGGATTATTTCTTTAAATTTTCTAAAAACTTCATATTCTGCTTTAGGGTCGAGGGCGCTGGTGGGTTCGTCAAGAATTATGACAGGGCTGTTTTTATAGAAAGCTCTGGCCAAAGCCATTTTTTGCCATTCACCAATACTCAATTCCTCGCACCCATCAAATAGCTTCCCCAATATGGTGTCGTACTGCTGTGGCAGGTGCTCAATAGTTTTGTCGATGCCTGCTTTTTGGGCAGCTTCTTTTATTTGTTCAGCATCTAAGGGCCTATCAACACGACCAAACATAATATTATCCTTAGCACTTAAATGGTAAAGGACAAAATCCTGAAACAAAACGCTTATATGGCTTTTAATATCTTCATCATTAATCTGGTTCAGGGGCGTATCGTCAATCAATATTTCGCCCGAATCAGCCTGATAGAGGTGGCACAAAAGCTTAACCAATGTTGTTTTTCCGGCTCCATTGTCGCCGACTATAGCAACAGTGGTTTGTGGTTTTATATGCATATTGATTTCTTTCAATGCATGGCGTTGGCTGTTAGGATATTTAAAAGATACATTGCGAAGCGTGATGCCTTTTTTTAAATTATCCGGAAAACGCCCTTTTTTGCCACTATATGTCATACTATTTTCAAGCTTTAGAAATGCCATGAGGTTTTCAATATAAAGGTTGTCTTCATATAAAGCCGACAAGCTGTTAAGAAATTCTTTAAAAAAGCCCATTCCTTTTTGCAATGCCATGAAATACATGACTAAAGCACCCAAGCTAAGGGTGCCATAAACGGCACCATGCGCCATAAAACCATAGGCCGAAAAAATGGCCAGCGTGGCCAAAATCTGAGTTGGCAACTCTTTGTATGTTTTGTTTTTTATTATTTGAAGCCTCTCTTTAATAAGCTTTGCTCTTGTAATCTTAAAAGCCCTGGAAAAATATTTTTTTAAACCAAAAAGTCTCAATTCTTTGGCAAAAATTTCATTGGTCAGAATCCTGCTGAAATAATAAGATTTGCGTTCCCGTTGTGTATTTTCTTTTTGCCATTTGTACATATTAAGGGCATATTTCATGCGTATATACCCTACCGGAACAGTAGCAATAATAAGCACCAAAGCAATACTCCAGTGCAACGATATCAATAGAGCCGAAAGGATACATATGGCCAGAAAACTTTGCATTATATAAAACAAACTGTTGACAATTTTTACCGGACGGTATGGAGCTTCCTGTAAAGCCCTATAAAACATATCGTGATATTGGGCGTTTTCATAAAAAGACAAATCAAGTTGTGAAGCTTTCACATGAAGTTTATTATACATTGCATCCGAAAAATGTTGTGACTGATACTCTCTTATATACTGGCTCAAAGCATTGGCCATAGAGTTGACCAGGTAAACACCTCCCGACAACAATACAACAGCCGTAACACGATTAAAGGCTTTTGCTTTATCTTCTGCCATTACAGCAATTTGTACAGCATCCACCAGCTCTTTTATAAGATATATGATAATCAACGGAAATATACTCTGAATAAATGTTATCACAAAATTGGCTATGGTATATCCGGGTGTGGTTTTGTAAACCAAACCAAGCGCTGTGCCAAAATTTTTTATAAAACTACTTTTTTGAGGTGTTATCATATGTTTTTTTTAAACTTTTCTTAATAAACATTTTTTTTAGAAAACGGATACTGTTATACACTATCGGTGTATAGGGCGATACAATAGCCAAAAACAGTCCGGTTTTTTTTTGCATCCAAGTCGTCATATCAATGGTTTTCCCATTTTTTTCTACAGCTATAACCTTTCCTATATAAAGATCCTTGCCAAAAGCCGTATCAGCATTATTGCATGAATCTCCCTTGGTAGTAAGTTGACGCTGCTTATTTACATACTGCACTTTTATAAGTCTATGAGCAATAAATTTATCCTGTCCTTTAAATACGACAACATCACCTTTCGCTACCTTATCGAAGTCAACATGACTTATAATAAGCAGGCTCCCCTTTCTGATATACGGGTACATGCTGTTTCCGTCTGCCTTAAGCTTAATAATGTTGCCTTTGATAGCAACGTCATATGCTACATTCAGTAAATCGCTATAAGGAATTTCTTTTTTGTTCATTTTTGATTAATTCTACAATGCTTTGTTCAGGCACAAACCCCAGTTCATATATTTTCAAGCGACCGGCTATGTTTTCAATGGTGTTCATCAGTATTTGAATATGCTTTTTATGATAGTGGTGCTGAATACAGAAGGCCATTAAACGCATCATTTTTTCAATACCTGTTACTTGTTTTAAATAATTTTCAGGACTTTGCTTGATTAAAAAAGCATGTGTAAGTAACGACTTGCGTGGTTTATCCACATAAGTCATTGGCGTATTGTACATATAACATTTGTCGTTTTCAATACCAAGCCATAGTCTGTCGTCGTTAATAACCTGATGTCCGCTTTCGTGCCAAAGGTGCGCCATAGTGCTTTTACCTACGCCCGAAAAGCCCGAGAACAAATACCCGTTTGTACCATTACATACACCTGAAGCATGAATCATTACTTTCCCTTTGAATAAGGCGAGATGGTACATTAAGAGAGGGCCCATAGGATATGCCAAAGGGTCAGTTGAAGCAAAATTATTGTTTGTGTCAGATTCAGGAAGCCAAATACGCCATGTATCAAGTGCTTCTGGAAAATGAGCATATAAAAACGGATAAATCCCTTTTTGGGGTTCAGAACTGATTATATAGGAATTATCATTATAATTATGAATACTCCAAAGTGTTTCTTTTTCTAAGCCTTTTGATGCTTCAGGATTACTGGCTTTAAATTGTACAACACTTTGTGATAAATCGAAAGGACGTCCCCTGCTGACACATACACGGGCTGTCGGATTTTCTGTCGGCTCTGCCAGAAATAAGATGTAAGCATCGTCAAGGTGAAATAATAAACCGTTATCATCACTATAGAAGTGTATAGTAAAACCTCCAATATTCAAAAAGAAATCTTTTAAACCCATTAAAAATCAATTGTTAAAAATAAATAAAGTCATTATTTGCTTTACAAAAATACAATTTTTAGCTATGGAATTAAAAAAATGAACACGGCTTAAAAAAAATAAGTGTTTAGATATTCTGGAAACATGGAGAAAGTAATACTTTAACCACAATTGTCTGACAATATTAATCAAGTTGTGATTGTAATACCAACCGGCTATTAAGATGCTTCAAATAATTCACTTCATTCGAAAGCCACAAACGCCCATAATTCTTAATGAAGCAAAAAGTCTAAAAAAAGTAGGACGTCACTGTAATACAATAGCTATAAACTATTATTGTACTAAAAGGTCCATCATTGATGTGACACCATCCGGGAGTGTCCGGTTGGAAACCTGATCGCCGTCAGTCCAAGTTCCTGATGAGTCGTTATCGTGCCAATCAATGGTTTTTAAATTTATTCGTATGGTTATCCTGGTTGTTTTGTTGGGTTCTATTTTAAAACTACCCAGCTTTTCGTTAGCATTGGCCAGCGCAAAAGCCCCATCCTGGATTTCATATAAGCCATCTAAGCCAAAATAGTTAGTCAGTAAAGCCTCATCAGGCATAACAGATATATTTTTGTCAGGCAACTCTATGATGGCATTTTCATGCATACAAACCCAGTACATCAAATTCCTTTGTGTTACTCTGAATCCTGTGTATGTCCCTGATGGAATTTCAAGTGTTACGTTTCGCCCTGTAGCTAACTTTTCTGTATCAGATGTGAAAAGTGTAACCCAGTTGATGGTGCCCGATGGAACTCCACTTGCAATATCATCTGTTGTGACCTCAACTTTTGTCAGTAATTGCCGCGCGTCAATAATATTTAAGGTGTGAACATCAGACTTGCTCTCATCAAAACCTAAAGCTTTCGAACCGCCAGGTGTTTGATTCCAAACAGTCATACGAAACTCTACTGTACCATCACCTTCCACAACCGGGGGCGCCTCATCTTCTTCTTTGTCGCAAGCCGCCATAAAGAATACAACCGCTATAAATAACCATAGTAATGACTTAACTTTCATTTGTGACCTCCTTTTATTTTAAATAGTATTAGTGCAAATTTACAAAAAGATATTAAATTTTGAGATTGTTTCTAAAAAAACAATAATGAGTAAGAGGTATTGTTTTCAATCAACATGAAAAACACAAGTTCGGTTTATTTTAAAACAAGTTTATATAAAAAAAATAAAGAAGACCAGTCAAAACAGCAACCAAAGCAATTATTGTCAAAACAATATTTCTTTTTTTTGTCAGCTTTTTATGAGCCATTGCAATTTCATTTTGCTTGATGATTCTTTTTATAAGATTGTTTAATCTTTCAAAAGCGGTTTCACTTTTTAAAACATAATCATAAGCACCATTTTTAACCGAATCTATGGCTATTTCTAGTTTGTCATAAGCTGTAAGCATTATCACTTGAGTTTGCGGCGATTGTGCTTTAATTCTTTTTAAAACCTCAAGACCATTCATTCCTGTTTTTCCTAAGGCATAATCTAATAATACTATATCCGGATGCTCTGATATTTTTTTTAAACAAGCGTCTCCTGTAGAAAATACTTCAACATTGGTAAAGTTATGTCTTTGCAACTCTTTTTTAATGAGAGTTGAAAACGCAGGATCATCTTCTACTACAAATATGGTTGGGTTTTTAAAGTCTTTCATGATAAAAAAATTAAACTTTTTTGTTTTTCAAAGGTACAAAATAAATTGGCACTTATACCATTTTTATTTTTTTTAACATATTTTTTTTTACAAAAAGCGTTCTTTTTTTATATGTTGGCTTAAAAAAATAATGAATAAGTGATATCTCCGTCTTGATGATTATCTTTCAGAAAATCATTAAAAATCATTAAAGTGCGATTGTAAGTACTTATTACTCAAAATGAGACGAGTTTAATGCTATGATAATCATTTCAATATCTTTTTCAGTTTTTATTTTAAAGACTTTTATTAACAGATATGCAAATGCCTTATTTTTTGTTGATTGGGCATAATAAGGAATGTCGTTAAAGTTTAACTTTGGCTAGATGTTATTCTTTAGCATTTTTGGAAGTTGTCAAAAAAATCACACAAAAACTTAAAAATTTCACAAAGAGTTATGTCATTTTTTTTTATTTTAGCCGTTCAAATTATGATTACAAATTATTTAAGAAATGAAAGAATACAACAGGCTTAACCTCATTATCGGCTGGTCAATATTTGCCGTAGCTTCATTAGTTTATCTTCTAACCATAGAGCCTACAGTCAGCTTTTGGGATGCAGGTGAACGTATAGCTGTATCATACAAGTTGCAGATTGGGCATCCGCCCGGGGCGCCGCTGTTTCAAATGATAGGGCGTGTATTCACACTTTTTGCTTTTGGCGATTTATCCAAAGTAGCCATGATGATGAACGCCATGTCGGCTCTTTGTAGCGGCTTTACCGTTTTATTTTTCTTCTGGTCTGCAACAATGTTGTTGAAAAAGCTTGCTACCAAAAACAACCCTTTGAATAACACTAAAATGTATGCTATATTTGGCAGCGCAGTAGTGGGAGCTATGGCATTAACATTTAGCGATACTTTCTGGTTTATTTCTGTTGAGTCGGAAGTTTATGCCATGTCAACTTTTCTAACAGCCTTTGTTTTTTGGTCGATGCTCAGATGGGAAACGCAAGCAGATAATCCAAACTCTCTGAGGTGGATTGTACTTATCTCTTTTATCATTGGCTTATCCATTGGTGTACATATGCTAAACTTATTGGCTATACCAGCCCTCGTATTTATTTACTATTTCAAAAAGTACACGTTCACGAAAAAAGGCTTTTTATTAGCTTTTCTTTCAGCTGTTGGTATTCTGGGCTTTGTACAGGGTGTTTTTATTCCGTGGTTTATAAAACTTGACTGGATCTTTGAGCGCTTTTTTGTCAATACTTTAAGACTGCCCTTTCATTCGGGTACAATTATTTATTTTATTGTAGTTATTAGTGCTATAGTTTACGGTTTACATTATACCCGCAAAAAAGGCAAAGTGATAGCCAACACTATTATATTGTGCTTTACTTTTATAGTTATTGGTTACACTTCTTTTTTCATGCTGGTCATACGTTCTAATGCGAAAGTTCCCATTAACGAGAATGCTCCTGTTGATGCACTTGGTTTGGTAGCTTATTTGGGACGTGAGCAGTATGGCGATTGGCCTAAGCTTTATGGACCCTATTATAATGCGCCTGTTATAGGCCGGCAAGATGGAAAGCCTGTGTATAGAAAAGACAGGGCGCAAGGCAGGTATGTAATTGTAGATGAGCGTAAGGGAATTTTGCCCGAATATGACGAACGTTTTAAAACCATATTTCCGCGTATGCATGGCACCCGTGCCGATCAGGTTTCTGCATACAAGAAATGGGGTAAAGTGCGCGGCGTACCCATTGAAGTGCGTCGGCAGGGCGGTGAAAGAGAAGTGCTCTACAGACCCACATTTGGCGAAAACCTTCGCTTCTTTTTCAGTTATCAGGTAGGGCATATGTATTTTCGGTATTTTATGTGGAACTTTGCGGGACGGCAAAATGATTACCAAGGGCATGGAAGCCCCTTAAAAGGTAATTGGCTGAGTGGTCTGGGTTTTCTCGATGAACCACGTATCGGGCCTCAATCAAATCTTCCCTACAATTTAGCCAACAACAAAGGGCGGAATAACTATTATATGCTGCCTCTAATACTGGGTCTGACGGGCTTTTTCTTTCATTACAGAAAAAACTATAAAGATGCCATAGTCGTTAGCTTACTGTTTTTTATGACAGGGTTGGCCATCATATTGTATCTTAACCAAACGCCCTATCAGCCAAGAGAAAGAGATTATTCCTATGCGGCTTCATTCTTTGCTTTTTCAATATGGATCGCTTTCGGGGTTTATGCCATCATTGATAAGCTTAAAGAGTTTATCAATGGGAAAGTGGCTGTTGTAGGAGCCACTTTAATTACACTTATTTTGGTTCCCGGCATTATGGCCAAAGAAAATTGGGACGACCACGACCGTTCGGGACGCTATACTGCCAGAGATGTTGCCTACAACTATCTAAACTCGTGCGCCCCCAATGCTATTCTTTTTACCAATGGCGATAACGACACCTTCCCACTTTGGTACTTACAAGAAGTTGAAGGCATACGTACCGATGTTAAAGTTGTTAACTTAAGTCTTTTAAATACAGACTGGTATATAAACGATATGATGCGTCGTAAGTTTTACGAAGCTGACCCCATTCCTCTTACGATGACTCCAGACAGGTATATTCAAGGCACCCGTGATGTTGTTTACATTATTCCCGATGAAAGAGTCACCGGTTATGTTGACCTGCGCGAACTTGTTGACTTTGCTGCGAGCGACAGTCGTAGATTCCCTACACCTTCAGGGCCTATAGACTATTTTCCCACCAATAGGTTCCGTCTGCCGGTTGATTCTGCTAAAGTAGTTGATAATGGCACTGTTCCTCCTGAACTGGCGCACAAAATACTACCGGCTCTTGAATGGGCACCGGATGTTAGTTTGGTCATGAAAAACCATTTTATTGTTCTGGATTTACTTGCCACAAATAATTGGGAAAGACCTATCTATTTTGCAATAACAACAGGGCGCGACAGCTATATTGGCCTTGAGCCCTTCTTCCAAATTGAAGGATTGGCCTACAGGCTTCTTCCTATAAGAAGTGCAAGCCGCGACGGTCAAATAGGTCGCATCAATACAGATATTCTTTACGAAAACATGATGAACAGATTTAAATGGGGTAACATGAACGACCCATCAGTTTATATGAGTGAAGATAACAGAAGGTTGGCTATGAACTTCAGAAATAATTTTGCCCGCCTGTCCCGTGCTCTTATTAATGAAAATAAAATGGACTCTGCCATCGCTGTTATTGACAGGTGTTTTGAAATTATGCCCGAAGAAAGTGTGCCATTCAATTTCTACATATTGCCTCTGGCCGAGAATTATTACAGAGCCGGAGCTATTGAAAAAGGAAATGCTATTACTAAAAGGCTCATTGAAATCGGTGAAGCAGAACTCAGGTATTATTTCCAGTTTGCACCTAAGTTCAGAGCTTCTATTGAAGATGAAAAACAGATGGCTTTGGGATTATTACAAAGAATTTATCAAATCACAGACCAGTTTGGACAAGAAGAATTAGCCCAAATGGCTGAAGAAGTTTTTGATAATTATTACCAGCTTTACACCATGCATGACTAGAATGCTTAAGTATTATGCACTTAACAGCGAGATAAACAGTTTTTTTTATCCCAGTTATTTTATATGGCGTATTAAAACAACAGATAAAAAGTTGTTTCTTACTTTTGATGATGGTCCAACTGAAAAGCATACCCACTACATATTAAATTGCCTTGACAAATATGCTGTCAAGGGGCATTTTTTCTGTCTGGGCAAGCAGGTAGAAAAACACCAAAGTATTTTCAATGAAATTCTCTCACAAGGACATGTTGCAGGTAATCATACGTACAGTCACCGAAACGGATGGAAAACGTCCCTGCATGATTATGTTAAGGATATTGAAAAAGCCGGACATTTCATCAATTCTGATATCTTTCGTCCACCCTACGGTCGCATAACTTACAAGCAAGCTGCAGCTCTAAAAAATAAATTCAGAATTATTATGTGGTCATGCTTAACGGCTGATTACGAAAAAAAAATGAAACCGGAGCAATGCCTGAATTTAAGCCTTCGAATAAAAAAGCCCGGCAGTATAATAGTTTTTCACGACAGCGATAAAGCATCGGAAAACCTTAGATATGTGCTACCCCGTTTTATAGAAAGATGTGTGGATGAAGGTTATAAGTTTTCGATACTCAACCATTTTTTATAACAAAAAGCCAATATTAAAACCAAGGCTGAACTTAATATTCAGGTGATTTCCTGTGAAAAAAAAAACATCCTCTTCCATTTTAAACTGATCAGGGGTTTTATGAAAGCCCCAATAATTGTTTTTATAACCCATGCCATGATAAATATCGAAAAAAATGCGGTCGCTTGCCTTAAACTGAAAGCCGAAAAGCACACTGATATTGCGATGCACTATACGATAATAATTGGCATCAAAGCCATTATAAGAGTCGCCTAGGAGTATTGAAGAAAAAGAAGCATGAGGACCAACATGCAAAGCAGTAGGATAGTTGCCAAAAACAGGGAAAACAAACTTATAATGCCCTTGCACGCGCCAGCCCGAAATCTTAAGGTCTGGCGTGGTATATGTTACACTTTGATTTGAAGACACCCCGGGTAAAGTCAATGAAGACTCACCCAGATAAATAAAAATATTTTTTGCCAACCATGAAGCGCCTATTGAGAGAGACTGTTTTTGAGATATAGAAGTTTCATACATTAAACCCAACTCACTACTAACCATAGTTGGGCCACATAACAAAGCCAGAGGGTTGATTTTTAGAAGATCGTAGGCATATGCATGTCGTTGCTTTTCATAAGCATGCAACAAAGTCTTTTGTTGACAGTAAACAAACTGAAAAGAACATAAAATCAAGCCAGTAAGAACAAGTCTTTTTTTTAAAATATAAATCAGCATGACAGCAGGTGTTATTCTATATTACTACTAAAACACATCATGGCTTAACATATAATTGACACTTAACCTGCATTATTCACAAAAAGTAAACAAAATAATTCATAAGATTGATTATCATTTCAAAACTTTATTTTTGTTTACTTTTAGCAAGTGCTTTTAGGCCATCTGCTTCGTTGCGAAAACCTTGAAATAGTTTACTATATCGGCAGCTTTTGACGCCTCACATCTGACCAAAATTAAAAGCATGAATAATACAGGTTAAATGCATTATTATATTTACAAAGATAAGATTAATATTTTAACCTGCATTATGTTTTAGAAGTTCGTAATGATGCTGAAAATTACACAGGGATCAGGTGCTTCGCGATATAAGCGTACCAATAAGTATGGTTGTTGAGAGATATGCAATAAAATGTCTGATTTCAAAGGTTTATTCAGTCGTAATAGATTTTCTTGAAATATTAAAGGTTAAAACTTGCGTGGATGCTAATTTGTGGATAAATCAGCCAGAAAATGGTCTTCGAATATCAAATCTTCGATTTCCCTAATCATTGAAAAAATGTTAGTGTTTGTATTATTAAGGATGATCAGGGTGTTTTTTTCGTGAGTGTATCTTCTGAAGGTTGTTCTAAATCCGTGCCACCAACCATTGTGATACACCATATTATGATAGGGCACCCGGGGTAGCCGCCAGCCCAAGCCATAATTTATGGTATCCCCATTCACGGTGGTTTGCTTTTGAAACAATTCGGCTATCGTTTGTTGTGAGACCAGTACATCGCTATACAAAGCTCTGTCCCACTTGAACAAGTCATATACAGTGGAGTATATACCTTTATCACCAACGATACCATCATTGTTATCATCATGATAAATAACATAGCTCCTGCCTCTTCGCACATGTCCTAAAGCTTTATTTGAAAGCGTGTCCATAAGTTCTTTGTCATAAACATAAGTATCATGCATCTGAAGAGGTTTAAAGATATTGTCATCGAGAAATTCCGCATAGGTTTTTCCTGAAACGCGCTCAATAACAGATGCTAAAAAAGCATATCCTGTGTTAGAGTACAGGTATCTGTTTCCGGTTAAAAAGTTTTGTGGTAGGGTGTGTCTTTGAAAAAGTCGCACAAGATCTTCATTATTGGGAAAGGAAGGTAAAACCCAGTGATTATCGAGCAGCCAAATATAGTTTTGCAAACCCGAAGTATGACATAGCAGTTGTCTGATAGTAATATCCTCATAAGGAAACTCAGGGATATAATCTATGACATTATCATCAAAGGATAGTTCTTGTCTTTCTTTAAGAATGGCGATGCCCATTGCAGTAAAAGGCTTACTGACAGATGCCAGCTGAAATATTGTATGCATATCATTGGGGGTGCGATTGTGAATTTCTGCATACCCCCGGCTTGTTTCATATACAACACGCCCTCCAATAACCAGTAGTATGTTGCCATTGAACCTGTGCCTTTGTACAATAGCATCCATCTCCTCCTGATAAAAAGCAATTTTTTCAGGAGTTAAAAGCAGTTGACGTAACAGTTCAGGTGTTAGCTCTTTGGTTGGGATGTAAGCTTCAGCGTCAGTATTACTATTAAAAAAAACCGCTGAAACAAAAAACAAAAAAATCAATAAAAACTTCACTCTTTTTCTTGACATAAGCTATGCCCGTCTCTTTTATTTTTTGCAAATATATTTTAAATTTGTAAAAAAACTATTCAAAGCATGAAAAATATAATTATCAGTGGTGCAACAGGCTTTATTGGATCGCATTTGTCACAACACCTGAAAACAAAAGGTTTTAATGTTGTACCTATCAGCAGGAAAGAGTTCAAAATGCAGCCTAAAGCTTTTCTGGATTTTTTAAGTGGATCTGATGCTGTTATAAATCTGGCAGGAGCGCCCATAGTAAAACGATGGACTAAAAAATACAAAAATGAACTTATCGCCAGTCGGTTGTTTACAACGCGAAAGCTGGCCCAGTCCATAGCTCTCATGCCGGATAAACCTGCTATTTTTATTTCAGTATCAGCCGTTGGGATATATGACGACAAGGGTATCAAAAAAGAAAATGACAACATTACTGCCGAACACTTTTTAAGCCGCCTTTGTGTTGATTGGGAACATGAAGCTTTAGCAGCTGCTGCGCATACTAAAGTTGCCATTTGTCGTATGGGTCTGGTTTTGGGGCATAATGGAGGTCTGGTAGAAAAACTTATGCCCGTTTTCAAAAAAGGCCTGGGTGGACCTATCGGAAGTGGCAAACAGGTCTTATCGTGGATACATATCGAAGATGTTGTGCAGGCTTTTGTTCATGTATTAGAAAATAAGCTTGATGGGGTTATAAATTTCACAGCGCCATATCCGGTATCTAATAAAGAATTTACAAAAGCTTTCGCCCGTGTTTTGAAAAAACCTGCCTTTTTTATGGTGCCCTCCTTTCTATTAAGAATGGTATTCGGCGAAGCCGCTTTTGTGTTGACACACGGTCAAAATGTGTATCCTCAAAGGCTTATCGAATCAGCTTATGAATTTCAATTTGCCCATATTGATAATGCTTTATCAGAAGCTGCCAAACAAGAGATGCCTCCGCATACGGGAAAAACTTCGTAAAACCTGAATCATAGTTGGAGTAAAGCACTATAGTGCACAGTAACCAATTGATATTTCCATAAGTTTTGAAAACAAAGTTGAGCGGGGATATGAATGATTCAGGTCAGAAAACTGATGTAAAACCTTAGTTTTGTTGAAAATAATCTCTCATTCTGTCAAAGAAAGATTTGTCACGACTGGTTGGCTTGGGGGCAAAATTATCTGCTGTTTGCAACTTTTCGAGTATTTGCTTCTCCTCTTTGGATAAAGATTTGGGCGTCCATACATTAATGTTGACAAGCAGATGTCCTTTGTTATTGGTGTTAAGTTCCGGAATGCCTTTATTTTTGAGTCTTAAGACTTTGCCGCTTTGGGTACCCGGTTCTACCTTTATACGCGCTTTTCCTTCAATAGTAGGCACTTCTACGGTTGTTCCGAGTGCTGCATCAGGGAAGCTTATATAGTGTTCGTAAAGTAAGTTAATGCCATCACGTTCCAGTTGTGGGTGTGGAATTTCCTCTACTACCACGATAAGGTCGCCTGGTAAGCCCCCTCTGGCAGCAGCATTACCTTTTTCGCGCATAGTCATTTGAATACCTTCTGTTACCCCCGGGGGTATGTTAATAGATATGACTTCTTCACCCTTAACAATACCATTGCCAAAACAACTGGTGCATTTATCCACAATGCTTTTTCCTTCACCACCACACTGAGGGCATACCGAGGAGGTTTGCATCTGTCCGAGTATGGTATTGGTAACTCTTGTGATTTGACCTCTGCCATGACAGGTGGCACATGTTTTAATGCTATTGGCATCTTTAGCACCTGTTCCGTTGCAAGTTTTACAGTTAATGTATTTATTAATTTTTACCTTCTTTTCTGTGCCATTTAATATTTCTTTAAGTGAAAGCTTTACTTTGATACGCAAATTAGAGCCTTTATTGGTGCGGCGTGTGCGTCTGCTGCCTGTAGAGAAATGAGAGCCAAAGCCACTGCTAAAGCCACCACCAAAAGCACTTTCGAATATATCGCCAAACTGACTGAAAATGTCATCCATGCTCATGCCGCCGCCGTATGCCCCACCACTGGCTGCCCCTCCAACACCGGCATGACCAAAGCGATCATAGCGGCTTTTCTTTTCGGGGTTACTCAACACTTCATATGCCTCAGCAGCCTCTTTAAATTTCTCTTCAGCTTCTTTGCTGCCGGGGTTTTTATCAGGATGGTATTGAATAGCTTTTTTCCGGTAAGCCTTTTTTATCTCTGTAGAACTGGCATCTTTGTCAATATCTAAAACTTCGTAGTAATCTCTTTTGCTCATATTATTTTTTTTTACTCTGCCACAACCACTTTGGCATATCTTATAACTTTGTCATGCATCATGTAGCCTTTTTGAATGATATCATATATTTTGCCTTTCATGTTTTCATTTTCTGCAGGCATCTTGGTAACGGCTTCATGAAAATCTGTATCAAATGTGGCATCTTTTGTATCAATAGCTTTTAAACCTTGCTTCTCAAGAACATTTAATAACTTGTTAAATATCAGATTGATACCCTCTTTAACAGCCACGTTTATCTCGCTTTCTTCCAAGCTTTGCATGGCTCTTTCAAAATCGTCAATAACCGGCAGTAAATCGGTCATCAGTTGTGCATTTGCATACCGGCTTAACTCATTTTTTTCCTTAATAGTGCGCTTACGATAATTGTCAAACTCAGAGTAAAGTCGCAAATATTTTTCATTGTACTCCCTGATTTTTTCTTCCTGCGAAACCTCTGAAGGCTCTTCTTCAAGATGTTCATGCGCTGATTTTTCTTCAGCAGTCTTTTTATTTTTCTCATCTTCACTTGCTTTGTCACTGTCAGCATTCTCTGACACATTTTCAGCTTTAGCAGAAGAACCTGATAAAGTTTCATTTTCTAAAACATCTTCCTTGCTTTGTTTTTTCTTTTTACTTTTTTTCATAATCTTTCAATTAACACATTTTTCAAACAATAAATGAGCAGGTTGAAATATTTTCTTTTCAAAAAAAAATCAACCCACATTCATTTCTTAAAAAGCAGCACTCTAAAAACAAAGAGCTTGCCACTTCATAATAAAGACAAATTGTCAGTTTGCAAAATTATATTTTTTTGTAGTAGTGACCGACTTATTTTTTTTAAGATGCTTCACTTTGTAGAAATTTGCATTTTTATTATGACACTTAATAATAGAGGGTTGCTACAACATTTTTTTTAACTGATGTGCTTATCAGGTTTTTCAGTCAGCAATAATCTATTCAAGCCGCTTCAAATAATTGGCTGTATTCCTATAATGAATAGTATAGAGGTGAACCGGCTATGCCTTAACAAAAGGGTTGTGGCGTTTTTCATTGCCAATGGTGGTAGAGGGGCCGTGACCCGTGTAAACCACAACATTATCGGGGAGTGTATAAAGTTTTTCTTTAATACTTCTCTCGAGTAGCTCAAAATGACCCGTAGGGAGATCGGTACGTCCTATACTTCCTTGAAACAATACATCTCCGACAATAATAAAAGCGTCTTCGGCAGCATAAAAACAGACACTGCCGTCGGCATGTCCGGGGGTGTAAATCACTTTTAGAGAAGCATTCCCGAAATTTACTGTGTCACCATCCTCTATAAAAAAGTCGGGCTGTATTACTTTTTCAAGAGTAAAACCCAGAGAGGCGGCCTGTGCCGAGGCAAATTCAAGAAACGGAAGACCGGCTTTATGTATGCAAAGATTGATATTGTAGTTGTCTTTGATGTATGCATTGCCCGCCAAATGGTCTATGTGGCTGTGTGTGTTGTAAAAGCTTACCGGCTTTAAACCATTTTCACTGATAAAATTTTTTAAAATTTCGAACTCCTCTGCATTACTGCATGCAGGATCAATAATGATACATTCTTTTGTTGTGTCGTAAAGTACGTAAGTGTTGACCTGAAAAGGATTGAAAACAAAGTTTTTAATAGTCATTGCTTGTGTTGTTTTTAGATAAGTTTTGCAAATATAAAACAATTCTTTTTATGCGCTATAATGTAGCTGTTTTGAGCATGATAGTGTCTTGATAGTCATAACCATTTTGTTCGAAAGCTAAAAACTAAACGCCAAAACAAAAGTTTCCCCCACGAATTTTAAAAAATAGTATCTTTGAAAAATAAAAGCAGAAAAAACGTTAACAAGCGTACAAGTATTGCTGACTTGTAATAGTTTTTTTGTTAAATAAATATGTAGGCAACATGCCGTAAAAACCCATACCAAAACTTATGAAAAAAATTACAATTTTACTTTTAGGGTGGTTTGCAATTATCAGCTTACAGGCTCAGAATTACTTTATTGACTTTACCGCCAGTGGTGCAGCTAATACATTAGACAGTGTTTATGTGGAAAACCTTACACAGAGTACTGCACTTACTTTGTTGGGCAGCGATACTTTACATCTTACGGGCACAGTAGGCATTTCTTCTCACACAAATAACAATGAAAATATTAAAATTTATCCCAATCCTTTTACTGAAACAAGCCATTTGGAGTTATACAGTGAGGCGCCTACTGTTGCCTCTATAGATGTTTACGATGCTATAGGCAAACAGATTTTACATTTAAGACAAAACATTCACAAAGGGAGTAATATTTTTGAGATTTCAGGTTTTACTACAGGACACTATCACATTGTTGTAAAAACAGCAAACCGTCAAAAATCAGTAAGTTTTGTGTCCCTTAATAACAAAAGAGCAAACCCGCAAATACTTTTTAATAGTATTTACCAGCAAAATTCTGATTTAAAAACAAGAAAGAAGGGCGCAAAAAACATTATACATATGCCTTACACAACAGGAGACCAAATGCAGTTCACTGGTTATTCCGGAAGCTTGATTGATGTTGTAAACGATGTGCCTGCTTCAAGTAAGACTATTGATTTTGTATTTATATCATTTACATGTGGAGACACAATAACAGACTCAAGGGATGGTAATGTTTACGCTACCGTACAAATAGGTAACCAGTGCTGGATGGCAGAAAATCTCGCATATTTGCCAAGTGTAGTTGGCCGGGTACAGGATCGCAAACAATTCCTTATTATTATGTTTATGGATATAATGATACAATTGTATCCGCTGCCAAAGCTACTGCCAATTATAATACTTACGGTGTTTTGTACAATTGGCCTGCTGCAATGAATGGAGCAGCAAGTAGCTCAGCCATCCCAAGCGGCGTTCAGGGAGTATGCCCAACAGGCTGGCATTTACCAAGCGATGCGGAATGGACTCAATTAATCGATAGTTTGGGTGGCGAAAGCGTTGCAGGAGGTAAACTTAAAGAAACCGGAACAACACATTGGAACAGCCCAAATACGGGCGCAACCAACGAAATAGGCTTTACAGCACTTCCTGGCGGCGGCAGGTACTTCGGTGGCAGTTTCGACGGTATTGGAAACTACGGTAACTGGTGGAGTGCTACGGAGAACTCTACCGATAACGCCTGGTACCGTTACATGTTCTACAATGGCAGCAATACTTTCAGACTAAACTATTTTAAGGAGTTGGGCTTCTCTGTTCGTTGCGTAAGGAATTAATTGTGCCAAGAAGCAGAATAATTTGCGTATTATTCTGCATGTTTTTTTTAAGATTTATTCCATGAAATTGCTCGGGTTTATATTTCACGCCTTAAGGCTTAACGCTTAACGCCTTGCTTAACATTAGAAAAACCTACTGCAAAGTTCAGATACATAATTCGGGTATCTGATAAATCTGCACAAAACGTTTATAGCAAAACCCTAAAAAAACCTATCTTTGTTACGTTAAATTTATCGGGTGTGTAAGGTTTAGCACCTCAAGGTATAATACATTTAAAAATAAAAACACATGATATATTCCAGTGATAATGAAATGCTTAAAAAAAAAGGCATCAGCAAGGCAGTTATTGAAGACCAAATCAAAACATTTGAAAAAGGGATTCCTTATATCCGTATAAAATCAGCAGCAACGCCGGGCAATGGCATTCTTGTTTTTGATGAGGATGAAAAAGAAAGGCTTATACAACATTTTGAGGAGGGTATTAAAGGCAAAAGCCTGTTGAAGTTTGTGCCGGCATCAGGTGCGGCTACCCGCATGTTTAAAAGCCTTTTTAGTCTGCGCGAAAAGTTGCTGAATAATCCTCATGACCCTGAGACCCATGAGTCTGTCAATGATTTCTTTAACAAATTGCCTCGTTTTGCTTTTTTTAAGGATTTGAAAGAATCTTTGGAAAAGGATGGTCATAACTACGAGAAAGTTAAATCTGAAAAGGATTTTATTTTAATATCTTCCTATTTGTTATCAGACAAAGGCCTGAATTATGGCGCAACACCCAAAGCGCTTATAAAATTTCATGATTATGGCGATACTGTTCGTACTGCTCTGGAGGAACATCTTGTAGAAGGTGCATTGTATGGCAAAGATGATAAGCAAAAAGTCAAGCTGCATCTGACCATTTCGGCTGAGCATGAAACAGCTGTTAAAGAATTGATAGAAAAAGTGCTCAACACCTACCAGTCACATTACGATGTAACATACCACATAACTTATTCACAGCAAAAGCCATCAACAGATACCATTGCCGTTGATATGCAAAACAAACCTTTTAGAAACGATGATGGCAGCTTGCTTTTCCGACCGGGAGGACATGGTGCTCTTATTGAAAACCTAAATGATATTCATGCGGATATTATTTTTATTAAAAATATTGATAATATTGTTCCTGACAGGCTTAGAGAACCAACAGTACGCTATAAGAAGGTGATTGGTGGTTTGTTGTTGCAATTGTGCCTACAAATTGATACGTATCTATCCCAACTTGAAAAAGGTAGTTGCAGCGAAAAAATGCTTGATAACATATGTGCCTTTGCCGAAGATACCCTTTTTATTGATATGCAAGCTGCCGGAGGCATGTCAATTTCTTCAAGGCAAGCGTACCTTTATCAAAAACTTAACAGGCCTGTGCGCATTTGTGCTATGGTTAAGAATGAAGGAGAGCCCGGAGGCGGTCCTTTTTGGACTATAAACCCAAAAAACAAAGAAGTTTCCCTGCAAATTGTTGAAGCCTCTCAAATAGACATGAGCAACACCGAGCAAAAAGCTATAGTGCAACAGGCCACTCATTTCAATCCTGTTGATATCGTTTGTCGTACCAAAGATTACAAAGGTCGCAAATTTGATCTTTTGAGTTTTGTTGATAAGGATGCAGGCTTTATTTCTATTAAATCAAAAGATGGCAAGGACCTCAAAGCATTAGAACTTCCCGGCTTGTGGAACGGTGCCATGGCTGATTGGATTACAATTTTTGTGGAAGTGCCGATTGTTACTTTTAATCCTGTTAAAACCATTGATGACCTCTTGCGCAAAGAACATCTAAACCATCAACAATAAATAGCGGACTCATAAGTTAATAAAATTAAAATGCAAAAATACCTAACATTTTTTATTGTCAGCTTTTACTTATTAGTGGGGTGTCAAAATGTGCAAGAAGCACCTGTGCAAGACCCTGGTGAGTTTAAAGATCCTTTGGTAGGGGCCAATAAAATTCTCGTACAAAGGGAAAATGAATATATTGATAGTTATGCCCGCAGACATGGTTGGGATATGACTAAAACCGGTACAGGCTTACGCATTTTAATATACCATCGCGGCGAGGGCCCTAAAGTAGAAAGCGGCAGTGTGGTACGTGCTGAATATGCCGTTAACTTGCTGAACGGTCTCGAAGTTTACAACTCATATGATGATGGCCCTTTGACATTTGTTACCGGCAGAGCTGAAGTTATAAATGGTTTGGAAGAGGCCATACTCATGATGCACAAAGGTGACAAAGCTAAAGTAATCATACCTTCTTATCTGGCATATGGCCTGCTTGGTGATGATGAAAAAATTCCTAAAAGAGCTACTTTGGTTTATGATATAGAACTGACCGATATTATGAAGCCCCAATAAATCATGGCGACAATAAGAAATGGTCTGACAATATAAATAGTTGAAAATCAGTTAAATAATAAATATTTCCAAGAGTTTGTGAACTATTAGTACTATAATTAACTATATACATATAATTTTTTACTTTTCGTGAATAATACAGGCTAAAAGAAAATAATTATTTGTAACTTTACGTTAGTAAAAATATTATGACAGTTTCGGATTTTTAATTTTCGGTAATTGTCATAAAATAACGATAATTACTGAGCGGTGAAAAAAGAAGCATATAAAAAATTACGCAGCATCATAGTATTATGTATGCTAATGCTATTTCTATTGCCGGAAGATCTTAAAGCCACTCACCAACGTGCCGGATATATTACTTACAGACATATTTCCGGTCTTACTTATGAAGTAACTCTTATCACATACACATATACACCCAGTCCGGCAGACAGACCGCTGCTTACCATATCCTGGGGCGATGGCACATCTGATGATTTGCAAAGAATTGAAAAACTTGATTTTCCAAATAATATTTCCAAAAACAAGTATGTGGGTACCCATACTTACAGTGCTCCGGCTACTTACACCATCTCTGTAGAAGATAAAAACAGAAATGGCGGCGTACTAAACATACCAAACTCTGTGAATGTGGCTTTTTATATAGAAACGATTTTGGTTATCAATCCTTTTTTGGGACCCAATTCTTCACCGGATATTTTGAATCCTCCCATAGAGAATGCATGTGCCAACCAGCCATTCATCTACAACCCGTCGGCATTTGATATAGATGGCGATAGCCTTTCTTACCGATTGGTTAACTGCAAGGGTGATGGCGGCTTAGATGTCAATGGCTACACTTTTCCTGCGGCCAGCAGTGTTTTTAGTCTCGACGCTTATACGGGTGACCTTTTCTGGGACAGCCCTATTCAAGTGGGCGAATATAACGTCGCATTTCTTATTGAAGAATGGCGCCACGGCGTGCTTATAGGCTCTGTTACCGTGGATATGCAAATACTCGTAGCCCCTTGCGATAACAGACCCCCGGAGATAGAACCGTTGAAGGACTATTGCGTGCTGGCCGGCACCACAGTAAATTTTATCGTAAGAGCTACCGACCCTGATATGGGCGACGTGGTTACCCTTACAGCAACAGGTGGTCCTTTTAAAGTGACACCTTCAGCCATTTTCCCTCAGCCTTCACATGGAACGAACAGCGTACAGTCGTACTTCTCATGGCAAACGCATTGTTCGCATGTACGAAAAAATCCCTATACCGTCACTTTTAAAGCACAAGATAACAGCTTGCCTGTCAACCTTATTGATATCAAAAATGTTTTTATACGGGTGGTAGCACCTGCCCCCGATAACCTTACAGCAACGGCTTTAAATGATGCCATAGACTTGAGCTGGGATAAATCAATTTGCACCAATGCGGCAGGTTATAAAATTTACAGGCGTCAGGGGTTCTATGGTTTTGTACCCGATTCGTGCGAAACAGGCGTCCCTTCCTACACAGGTTATACCCTCATAGCAACCCTTAATGATGTTAACGATACCAGCTTTGTTGATGATAACAATGGGGCCGGCTTACCTCAAGGTCATAAATACTGCTATATGGTTACAGCATGGTTTAATGATGGCGCTGAGAGCTATGCTTCGGACGAAGTATGTCAAGAGTTGCCACATACGGCACCCATCATCACGCATGTGAGCGTTAATCATACCGACCCGCAAAATGGTGCCATATACATCGCATGGGCACCCCCCACAAGCCTCGACTCGGCCGTACATACCGGTCCTTTTAAGTATTATGTTTACAGAAGTCCAGGGCAAAGCCTGAGTCAGGCTGTCCTCATAGATTCGCTGTTTAGCATCAGCGATACAAGTTATACCGATACGATGCTCAATACTGTTGCACAAACATATACCTATCAAGTTGAGCTCTATAATAACGCCCCATCAAATATCTTTAAGATAGGTGGTTCTGAGCCGGCATCTTCCGTTTACCTTTCTTCTTATGGCACCAACCAAACCGTACAACTGTCGTGGGATTATAAAGTGCCCTGGGATAATTACGCTTATGCCATTTTTAGACAAAATCCACAAACCCTCGACTTCGACTCAATTGGTATTGCCTACAACAATTTTTATTATGATGATACAGACCTTGTAAACGGTAAAGAATACTGTTATTTGGTAAAAGCTAAAGGACGCTACTCCGGTAGTCATACCCACGATCCTTTAATTAATTATTCACAGATTATCTGCGATATTCCCATAGATACCATACCGCCATGCCCGCCAAAATTGACGCTTACCCCCGATTGTGATTTTTTGAGCAACTTTTTACAATGGCACACCATCGCCGATGAATGCTTCGAGGATGTGACAAGCTATCGTATCTACTACGCCCTTACCGGTTCGGATGACCTTCAGCTAATTCATGTTGTTGACAACGTGGAAGATACCACCTTTTTGCATCAAAACCTGCCTACTATAGCCGGCTGCTATGCTGTAACAGCTCTCGACTCTTTTATGAATGAAAGTGTTTTCTCCAACATCATTTGTGTTGATATTGACAGCTGCGACCTCTACAGACTCCCTAATGTGTTTACTCCTGATGGTGATGGCTATAACGATTTATTTATTCCTTTCCCGTATGACTTTGTTGAAAAAATTGACCTTAAGATATATAATCGTTGGGGCGGTCTTGTTTTCGAAACACAAGACCCCGATATTAACTGGGACGGCAGAAATATGTTTACCAACGAACACAGCAGCCAGGGGGCTTATTTTTACGTGTGTGAAGTGTATGAGCTGCGGCTGGGAGGCATCAAAAAAAGAACCCTATCCGGTATCGTCTATTTGTTAAGGGGTAGTGGCCAAAAGTATTGATTGTGGTTTATTTACGACACCGGAAATCCCATCCCAGCATTACCCTTATTTGCGTCCATAAACAGAATTCGCCAGCCAACAGCCTGTACAAAACTATAATTTTCATCAAAAAAAAATCGAAACACATAACATAAGCGGATTTTTTTTTTTATTTTTGTAAAGAAACGTTTAATAAAACACCATAAATTTAAAAATCATTATGAAAAAAACAATGAGGATTAAACTGATAATATTGAGTCTTTCTCTGTTGACGGTGTTTAATACATCGTGTTTCGTAAAAAAAGCCATTATTATTGACAATTACCATATTCATGAAATGCCGCCAGGTGGCATAAAAATTAATGATAACTTATTTTGCGATCAAACTGAGATATCAAACTTAGACTGGGCTGAATATATGTACTGGAACAAAAGAATATTTGGTTTGGAATCCGTAGAGTACCTTTCCATATTACCTGATACGCTTTCCTGGCTAGAAATGGACAGTTGCCTGCACTCTTTCGCATCACATTATCATAACCGCATGGCATATCCGCTGGTGGGCGTTTCGCAGGAGCAGGCAAAGAAGTTTTCTAAATGGCGCACTGATAGAGTTTTTGAGTATTTGCTTGCAAAGTACGGGGTCATTCAATACGACACTGAGCAAACACGGGATAATCATTTTACAATTGAAAGATATTTCAATGGAGAGCTCACGAATGTCATATCCGATAGAGAATTTAACTATTATCTGGAGTTTCGTTTGCCGACACTGGAGGAAAGAAAACTGATTTTATACTACAATGACTCTGTTATGCAAAATATTGGTAAGAGAGTCTGCAAATGTGATTATCCTTATATCTGGAGTGATATAATACCATGCATAAATGATTCATTATCTGCTATGCCCACGAGGCCGGTATCGTGTAATTGTTCTAGTAGAAATAATAAAAGAATTTTCAACCTTTATGGTAATGTAAGTGAATGGACATCTGATAAGAATATAGCCGCTGGCGGCAGTTGGCTTGATAAAAAAGAAAGAATACTAAGTACAGATACATTTAACCTTGTTTCACCAAATGCCTGGACCGGATTTAGAAATGTTAGTGAATGGAAAACCTGGGAAAAATAACTTCCAATTATCAAGTAGCTTGCCCCCCAGACCGGTTAACGGGAGTACAACCTCTCATAATGTATCCCGCACCATAAGATTTCGGTTACAAGCAAAAACGAAATATAGCCAATAACCAAAAATGCCAATAGCCATCAGCTAACAGTAAAAAAACCATAACAAGCAGACTCAGCTTCATTCGATTTTATGATTCATTTCCGTGATGTAATAGTTTTTATCAAAAAATCGGAGTACTCTTACGATTAATTCATATCTTTGTACGGTAGCGTTTAATAAAACGCTGTATAGTTACCAACATACCAAAAAAACCAATACAACAAATTATGAAAAAAATTACGATTGTACTTTTAGGGTGGTTTGCAATAGTTAGCTTGCAGGCACAGAATTACTACATTGATTTTACCGCCAGTGGTGCAGCTATCACATTAGACAGTGTTTATGTGGAAAACCTTACACAGAATACTGCGCTTACATTACAGGGCAGCGATACTTTGCATCTTACGGGTTCTGTAGGCATTTCGTCTCACTTAAAAAACAGTGAAACAATAAAAATCTATCCCAATCCTTTTACTGAAACAAGCCATTTGGAGTTTTACAGTGAGACACCTGCTGTAGCCACTGTTGATGTTTATGATGCTGTTGGCAGGCACATACTGCAATTAAGGCAGGGCATTCAAAAAGGAGTCAATTTATTTGAGATTTCAGGTTTTTCTGCCGGGCACTATCATTTAATTGTAAAAACGGCAAAACGGCAAGAATCGGCAAGCTTTTTTACTTTAAATCCCGAAAGCTCATCTCCGAAAATACAACTTAAAAGCACTTTTTTATCAGATGACATTCACTTAAAATCGACAAAAAAGAGCGCCAAAAATATAATACAAATGCCCTATACAACGGGGGACGAGATGCAGTTTACCGGTTATTACGGAAGCTTGAGTGATGTTGTCACGGATGTGCCTACTTCAAGTAAGACTATTAATTTTGTATTTACATCATTTACATGTGGAGATAATGTAACATTTATTTATAATGGAGATACTGTTACCTATGGTACAGTTATGAGCAGTGGTAATTGCTGGTTAGACCGCAACCTTGGGGCTTTGCAAGTTGCAACAAGTAGCACTGATACCGCTGCCTATGGCGATTTGTTCCAGTGGGGCAGGGGTGATGATGGGCATCAGGTACGTACAAGCGGAACTACTACAACTTTAAGCAATAGTGATACACCAGGACATAGCAATTTTATCATAGTGACAGATAACCCTAATGATTGGCGCAGCTCAATTAATGATAGTTTATGGCAAGGTGTTTACGGTATTAATAACCCCTGTCCTCCTGGTTGGCGTATTCCTACTGAAGATGAGTGGATTGATGAACGTCATTCCTGGAGTACAGATAATGCAGCCGGTGCTTTTGCCTCCCCACTTAAATTAACCACTGCCGGTGGCCGCCAACCAGACGATGGGAGCGTTGTCGCAGTAGGAGTCCTCGGTCACTATTGGTCAAATAAGTTCATTGGTATCCACGTAAATCGCCTGATGTTCAATGGTAATGTTGGCTCATTCAGCTTCTACCGGGCGGTTGGATTTAGTGTGCGTTGCATTAAGGATAACTAGGACATCTTGATTTATCTGATGTTTACACTCAGCGTATATTGAGAAGTTGATGCTTACCATACCAATCTTCACGATGGTCTTTCTTAGTCTTAGCATACAACTTCATTGAAAAATAAAAGAAATACATATGAAATATAAGTTTTACTATTTGGCCATTTTCAGTTTTTTATTTATTCAGGGTCAGGCTCAAGACTCAAAACCGTTGCCTTCTGATGTCGAAGATATTTTTAATACAAGAGGGGAGCTGTATTTTAGCTTTACCATCAAAAACATTGAAGAGTTATTTAATTTAGCAAATGTAGTTTCTATAGATCGATTAGATGGGGATACGGTGTTTGCTTATGCCAATAAGAAAACCTTTATTGATTTTTTGTCACACGAATACATCTATGAGGTTTTACCGCCACCATCAACCCTTTATACGCCAAAAATGATGGAGTTTGCTGAAATAAAAGCTGTTAATACCTGGGATTTTTATCCAACATACAACGCTTACGTGACTATGATGCAACAGTTCGAAACAGATCACCCTGCTTTGTGCAGATTGTATGAATTAGGAACATTAAGTAGCGGGCGTAAAATATTAGCTTTGAAAATAACCTCAAATATCAACCAGCCTGCAAACAAGCCCCGTTTCAATTATTCTTCTTCAATGCATGGCGATGAGCTTACCGGCTATGTACTTATGCTGCGTCTAATTGATTACTTGTTGAACAACTACACCACCGACCCACGTATAACCTATCTGTTAGATAATATTGAAATATGGATAACGCCACTTGAAAATCCGGATGGTGCATATACCAATGATAACTCTACGGTAAGTGGTGCTACGCGAGGAAATGCAAATTTGGTTGACTTAAACAGAAATTACAAAAATCCTCTTGGCGGCAATCACCCTGATGGGCAGCCCTGGCAGGAGGAAACAATCATCACAATGGGTTTTCTGGATACCATGAACTTTACTCTGTCAGCCAACCTGCATGGAGGTATTGAGTGTATTAATTATCCCTGGGATACCTGGCCAAGTGCCGTTAAAACACATGCCGACCACTTCTGGTGGCAGCTTGTTTCACATGAGTATGCCGATACAGCCCGATTTTACAGCCCTGCCAACTATATGAATCCATTTGGGCCAAGTTTCAATAATGGTGTCACGCATGGTGGCGACTGGTACGCTATTCAAGGTTCCAGACAAGATTATTTGACATATTACACCCATAGCAGGGAGTTCACACTTGAAATTTCCAATGCTAAAATACCTCCGGCATCTCAACTGCCTGATTTCTGGAACTATAATTACCGTTCGTTGCTTAATTATATGGAACAAAGCTTATATGGCATCCGAGGTATTGTTACGGACTCATGTACAGGGCAGCCTCTGAAGGCACAGATTTTTTTAGCTGGTCACGATATAGACAATTCTCATGTTTATAGTTTTATGCCATTAGGTAACTATCACCGTCCTGCATTAGCTGGAAATTATAACGTAGAGGTGTCAGCCCCCGGATACCAAACCCAAACATTTAGCAATGTGTTGATTAATAATTACAGCACCACGTTTTTGGATGTCGCTTTAACGCCAACTATGCCGGCTGCAAGCATAATCACAGACACCATTTTCAGTTGCAACGGACAAATTCAGTTTTTTGCCGACATTCTTAATGCGGAAAGCTGGCTGTGGGATTTCGGTGATGGTTCTTCGTCAACAGAAGCCAGCCCTTTACATACCTACAGTGCCAATGGTATATACTATCCCGGAATTAACTTGACAAATTGTACCGGCACCCACTTTTTGCATTTAGGTGACAGCATCGTAATTGATAGACCACTGCCTCCTGTGGTTCAAGGAGATACTATATGCCAGCCGGATAGTGTTGTGCTTACTGCAACAGGTGACGGAATCATAAAATGGTATGCCAACATCAACGATTCTGTTGCCATTGATACCGGATTCTTTTTCCAAACGCCATTGCTAAGCCAAACAACAACCTATTATGTGTCTGATACGCAAAAGAATTATGAAAATGTTGGCGAAACTAATGACAGCATAAATGGAACATTTTATAACGGTGCCGTGCAAAACTATCTGGTGTTCGATTGTTTTAAACCCCTGAAGCTGGTTTCTGCTGTTGTTAATGCCGGTAGCTCAGGCTATAGAGCTTTCACTTTGCGTAATGAAAACGGACAGCTTATTGATTCAGTTAATGTTTTTATACCTGCCGGCCATAGCAGAATACCTTTAAACATAAACATCCCTGCCGGACAAAACCTCCAAATTGCAGGCCCGCCCGTCCCGGATCTCTTCAAAAGCAATTCAGGGATCTCTTATCCTTATGAAATTCCCGGCTACTTAAGTATTAAACACAGCAGCCATGTGATAAATCCCACAGGGTATTATTACTATCTTTACGACTGGGAAATATTGACAGAGACGTGTGTCAGTTTACGTGAACCGGTTTCTGTTTATCTGATGCCTGCTCCTCAGGCCTCATTCAACTATTTGGTAGATACGCTCGAGGTTACTTTTTTTAACACATCCGATGATGCGGTGTCTTATGAGTGGCATTTTGGCGATGGACAAGTATCAACTCAAGCGGCACCTGTACACCAATATGCCGGTTTTGGTACATACCATGTTATGCTTATTGCTTTTAATAACTGTGGCAGCGATACCATTACTTATACCCTCGAACTTAACGATTTACCAGTAGTAGCCCATTTTATTGCTTCTGAAAATAATGTTACAGAGGGCGACTATGTTTCTTTTTCTGACATGTCTGCACCAAACCCTCATTACTGGGAATGGAACTTTGAAGGAGGCACACCCCAAAATTCAAACCTTCAAAATCCCGTTATACAATACAATACCCCCGGCACTTACAATGTTTCATTGTTAGTAGCCAACTCTTTTGGTGTAGATACGCTGACAAAGATTGCTTATATAAATGTTGATGAGGCTGCCTTACCGCCGGAAGTTAATTTTTTTGCAAGTGCACAGCAGCTTGTTGTAGGCGATACTGTGTATTTTTCTGATTCGAGTTTGTATAATCCACATACCTGGCTATGGCACTTTCAGGGAGGCACACCGGCCGTATCAAGCTTGCAAAATCCTTATGTGGTTTACCATACACCCGGCTTATTTTTTGTATCGCTTATCGCTACTAATAATTTTGGCTCTGGTTATTTGTTCGAAGATGATTATGTGAATGTAGAACCATTATCAATCAGCCATATCAACAATGAACTACTTAAAATGAGTGTATTTCCCAATCCTGCACAAAATCAGGTATTTATCAATGCTGATAAGGTCGTCTTTGTTGAATTATATGATATGATGGGACGTGTGTACCAGACAAGCCTGTCATATTGCCCGCAAAAAAACGTTTATAAGCTTGCGTTGAATAATGTTTACAGTGGTTTATATATGCTTAAAATATGCAACAATACACACTGTGTTACTGAAAAGTTATTCATAAAAAAATAATGTAAGCAGCTTGTATATTACACAATTATTTGTATCTTTGCACCCCGATTTTAAAAAATTTATTATTAACAACAAACAAAAAATTGTAACATGCAAAAACAGTATGAAACCGTTTTCATTATGACTCCCGTTTTATCTGAAGAACAGATGAAGGAAACGGTAAAAAAGTTTAAGTCTTTGCTTATTGATAAAGGAGCAGAGATCGTTTTTGAGGACAACTGGGGTTTGAAAAAGCTGGCTTATCCCATAAAAAAACTCTCCACAGGTTTTTATTACCTTATTGAGTTTAAAGCCGAAGGTAGTTTAATAGCTGATTATGAACTGGCATTCAAACGTGATGAGAGGATTTTACGATTCCTTACCGTAGCGCTAGACAAACATGCTATTGCTTATAACGAGAAAAAACGTGCTTTGGCCAAAGAAAAAAAAGAAGCCGATAAAACAATTGTTTAACCCTCAAAAATATTAAATATGAGTACCAATAATCAATCAGAAATAAGATATCTCACGCCTATAGCGGTTGATATAAAGAAGAAAAAATACTGCCGCTTTAAGAAAAATAAAATCAGATACATTGATTATAAAGATGCCAACTTCTTGCTCCGATTTGTTAACGAACAAGGCAAAATATTGCCCAGAAGAATAACAGGCACCTCAATAAAGTATCAGCGCAAAGTTGCCCAGGCTATCAAAAGGGCAAGGCATATCGCAATTTTGCCATATGTAACAGATTTATTAAAATAAGGAGGACTTTATAATGGAAATTATTTTAAAACAAGATGTCCCTAACCTGGGTTATAAAGACGATGTTGTTAATGTGAAAAATGGCTATGCTGTTAACTATTTAATCCCAAAAGGCTATGCCATAATGGCAACAGACGTTAACAAAAAAATACATGAAGAGAATATGAGACAAAAATCTCATAAACTCGAAAAAGTAGCTAAAGATGCCGACGAACTGGCGCAAATGTTGCAAAATATTACCGTCAAAATTGGAGCTAAAGCTGCTTCGACAGGTAAAATATTTGGCTCTGTTAATAACATACAAATTGCTGAAGCTATTAAAGCTCAGTTTAACTACGAAGTGGACAGAAAGAAAATTATTATTGAATCAGACAGTGTTAAAGAACTCGGCTCATATACCGCTAAAATAAATTTACACAAAGATATTTCAGCTGTAATAAATTTTGAAGTTTTAGCCGAATAATTGAAAATCTTTATTTAATTTTAGCCCTATTATGAAAATAATAGGGCTTTTTTATGCTTTCACAATCAACATTTAAATTAATACGTGCACTAAAAAATCGTAAGCAGCGACAGAAGAACAAGCTTTTTGTTGCTGAAGGCCCCAAGCTGGTAAATGACCTTATAAATAAAGGTTGCCCACTGGAGCATCTTTACGCACTTCCTTCATTTATAGCATTGCACCAAAAAAAGCTGGATGCTAAGGGTGTCAGATATTCAACTGTGAGTGCTAAAGACCTCCAAAGAGCCGCACATTTGAAAACCCCAAATGAAGTAATTGCCTTATGCAACATAATTGACCATGACCCCTCTGTTGATCATTTAAAAGCGCGGTGGTCAATAGCTCTTGATAATGTTAATGACCCCGGTAATTTAGGAACCATTGTACGTTTGGCTCATTGGCTTAATATTGAATATGTTTTTTGTTCGCCCGAAACCGTAGATATATATAACAGCAAAGCAATACAGGCTACCATGGGTGCCGTAGCAGATGTTAAAGTTTGCTACAGACCTTTAGAGCTTTTCTTGAAAGAAATGACAAAGCATGTGCCTGTTTATGCTGCAAATTTAAAAGGGCAAAGTATTTATGAAACAACATTTACTAATAGTGGCATTTTGCTTATGGGCAGTGAATCTCATGGTATTTCTACAAGCTTAAACAAATTCGTAAATTATGAAATCATGATACCACGCATGAATGATTTATCCGGACCGGAATCACTTAATGTAGCTACAGCTGCTGCAATAATAGGAGGGGAGCTTTTAAGAAACGGGCTTTTGAAATAATAATTTGCCCTCCGTACTGAAAAATTAACCTAGCCTGTATTATCTGCTTTTTATAACAATGGCCTTATCATCCAGAGAGCTCTGCCTTTTGCAAAACCCCCATAAAGAGGCAATGACAGCACTTTCTTAAGTTAGGCTTGCTCTTCAGGTAGGCAGGGAAAAACGCTAATATGCCATTTTGTATGTGATGGGGGCGTTTTGAAAGGCGCCATCAGTGTTGCATTAATGAAAATCAAGTTCGTACAGTGTGTAAATGAGATGGTTGAAAAACTGCGGCAGTTCATTCATGTATTCATCAACAGCTTTTAAACTGCCCGGTAGCGTAAAAAGACAGGTTTTTTGTATGGTACCCGCAACACTACGGCTTAAAAAAGCATTTGGTTTTTGCATGCCATATTTAACTCTTACCATCTCCATAATGCCGGGTATTTCTTTTTCTAAAAGAGGTTTTACCACATCAGTTGTTATATCTCTGGGACCTATGCCTGTGCCTCCTGTAGTTATTATGAAGTCTGTATCAACGGCTACACTTTTTTGAATATGTAAGGCCAAATCCTCTTCCTTATCAGGTATTATGGTGTGTGTAATGTAAACAGGCCTGTTGGTATCAGCATAGAAAGATTTGACATGCTTTATGATGCGCGGGCCGCTGCGATCATCGTATATTCCTTTGCTGGCACGGTCGCTAAGAGTAATTACATGAAAAGTAAAAGGGCGGGGCTTGTATGTGAGCTTATCGCCTGCTTTGAGTTTGCCGCCTTGTAAAACTCTGCAAAAAATACCTTCTTTGGGCATAACACAGTTGCCAACTTCATTAAAGATGGCACACTTACTGCCATGGCATTCTTTGCCTATTTGTGTAACTTGCAGAACAATATCCTTGTTTTCAAAGGTGTCAAGCGGTAAAGCATGGTATAGCAACATGCCTTCTGTGGTAATATTCTCGGCAAATTCACCATAGCTGATGCCGCGCTTGGCCATAGCAGAGAATTTTTCAATACTTTCGGTGCCCAGCATACTGATTTGCCTGTGCCATGCGCCTGCATGGGCATCGCCTTTAATACCTTGCTCAGTAATTTCTGCTGTGTCGGTCGTTTTTTTTATGGTGCCCTTTTCAAGTGATATATTAACAGATTTGACTATAATATCTTTTTTCATTTTCGACTCATTTTTATGTGATGTTTGTTTTTGATTTTTCCAGGAGTTTTATCTCTGATATTGACATTTTTTTATCAACAGCTTTGCACATGTCGTATATGGTAAGCAGTGCAACAGATACAGCGGTTAGCGCTTCCATTTCCACACCTGTTTGACCATTACAGCGCACCTCCGATTGTACCTTGATACCGTTGGTGGCTATAGAGCATTGCAGCTCAATTTTTGTAAGGTTCAGGTTATGACACAGGGGAATAAGTATCGGTGTTTGCTTGGCTGCTTGTATGCCTGCTATTTCAGCAATACTCAGTACATCGCCTTTTTTGACAAGATTTTTTTCAACAAGCAAAATGGTTTCTTTTTGCATCTTAATAAATCCTGTGGCAACAGCTTTTCTCGATTGGTATTCCTTTTGTCCAACATCTACCATGCTGGCTTTGCCTTTACTGTCTGTGTGCGATAATTTTTTACCCGTCATATGTTAACCTCCGATATTATTAAAAAAGTTAGTATGATTTTTACAGCCCTTTTCGGGCTTTGAATTAACAGCACTTAAAAAAGCTTTTTCGATGCCCAGTTTTCTGATGTTAAATTCCAGGTCGCTGAAAAGACAGGGTTTAAACATGCCGTTGCTGGTAAGTCTGACTCTATTACAGTGGCTGCAATCGCCTCCGGTGCCACCGTCAACAATGCCAAAACTGCCCTCGGTAAGGCTCATTTCTGATATGTAACGGGGCTCCAGCCCATTGTCGAAACAAAACTTTCTGACAGCTAAAGCATCTTCAGCTGTAGTCCACTTATTGATGACACAGTTAATTTTTACGGGGAATAAGCCTGCCTTTTTGGCTTCTTCAATACCTGCAAAAACTTTGTTGATATCGCCGCCGCGTGTAATATTTTTAAATTTGATAGGGTCAACCGTGTCAAGGCTGATATTTATTCTGTGCAGGCCCGCTGCTGCCAGCTCTTGTGCATAATCTTTAAGCAGCACACCATTGGTTGTCATGGCCAGGTCTTTGATGCCTTTAATATTTGCCAAAGCATTAACCAGTTTAACAATATTTTTTCGTACCAAAGGTTCGCCTCCGGTAAGTCTGATTTTATTGATGTCTTTGCCAATAACAAATTCAACAACCTCAATAATTTCTTCGTATTTTATAATGTCTTCGGGTTGTAGCCACTTGACACCGCAGTGAGGCATGCAGTACCTGCAGCGCAGGTTACAGCGGTCTGTTACGGAAATGCGCAGGTAGTTAATTTTCCGGTTAAATTTGTCTAACATGCACTTGTTCTCCTTTTAAAATTTTTGCTTTGCCAGCTTCTACACGCATAATGCCGTCTGCTTTGCTTAATGCATGTATGTGCCCTGAACCGTGATACCTTACGGCTTCAACTGTTTTTTGCGGTGTGATAACTATAGGTTGCCACGAAAGTCGGTTGATGCCTTTTACCGTATAATCATCGGCCATAGGCAGCGATAAAACACGTGGCTCATAGGTATGGCCTGCCATTTTATAAATGAAAGGTTTCGTGAACAGTTCGAATATGACGAAAGAAGAAACAGGGTTGCCCGGCAAGCCAAAAACAAAAGTGTTATGTTTTTGACCAAATATTGTAGGCTTTCCCGGCTTGATATCAATTTTTTGAACACACAAATCAACACCCAGTTTTTTTAAAATATCCGGCACATAATCATAATCGCCCATGGAAATGCCGCCCGTAAGGATTATAAGGTCATGGTTGCTCAGGGCATGTGCGAGTGTCTCCTCGAGTTTTTGAGGGGTGTCGCATATAATGCCGCCATAGCTTGACTTAAAGTGCATTTTTAGAATTTGTGCATGGAGTTGATAAGCATTACTGTTGCGTATCTTTCCATTAGAAGGTTTTATATGAGGCTCAACGATTTCATCTCCTGTAGATAAAATGATTATCCTTGGCATTTTAAAAACGAGGGGTTGTACACATCCTACAGTAGCTAAAACAGCAACTTCCTGAGGCCGTATTAGGGTGCTCTTTTTTAATACAACAGTACCCACAGCAATATCTTCTGCTTTCAATGCGATATTGCTTTTGCGATAACGACCTGTGAATAAAATTGTGTTGGCCGTGTGTTGTTCTGTTTCTTCAACCATAATGACACAGTCAGCACCTTCGGGTATGATTGAACCGGTCATAATTTTGCTGCATTGGCATGTATGAATTTTTTTTTGAGGGATATCACCTGCCTTTATTGTTTCAATAACTTCAAGTGGTTTTCCCAAATCGCAGCGCCTGGCAGCATAACCGTCCATCGCAGACTTATCGAAAGGAGGCATATTGATATCGGATGTGACATCTTCGGCTAATATCCTACCCAGGCATTCCATAATGTCAACTTTTTCTGTTTGAGCATGATATTCACAAGACAACATAAGATCTAAAGCCTCTTCAAAACTTTTCATTTTCATATTATTTAGGGTTTGCCGGCATATTCTTTTTGAGATACCAGGTGTTACATTTTATTTCTAATAAAGATTCTATGTTGAGCATATTTATACTTTCCGTTTTAATGGTTTTATGTGCCTTTTGCAGTAACGGAAGTGCAGAGGGTTTAACACTTTCATTGCTGTTTTGACAAATCAATAGCACATCAGGCACAAAAAATTGTGCGATACTATTTGACTCGCAAACTATTAAGCTTTGCCCAATATGAGAAAGCAAGCCATCATAAGCTGATTTAAGATACGCATCTGTTGCACAAATATAATAGGCCTCACAGGCACCAAATTTAAGCATTTTTGATGTGTCGGTGATGCCTTTACGGCTTTTTTCCTGAGATATTTCATAACCATCAGTTTGTTTAATAGTATGAACAGTACCTGATGCTTGGTGCTTAGAAATTTTTAATGCCTTAATTTTATGATACTTGCTAAAGTGTGCTATAATTTTTAATACCAATGATGTTTTTCCTGCATCTTTCGACAATCCGCCAACTTGTAGCAGTCCTTTGTTTCTTAACATAATCATTAAAACAATCTAACAAAAAGCTGTTTTTCTAATATTTATTAATAAATCCAAAATTGTTAAGCACGAATTTAATAAAAAACTTAGTTTTGCAAGTAATATTATAAAAATCAGCAAAGACTCAAATTAATAAGTATAATTCAAATTCACAAAAATGAATAATATAGCTGTTTTTCCCGGCTCTTTCGATCCTATTACTACAGGTCATGAATCTATCATAAAGCGTGCTTTACCCCTTTTTGATAAAATTATAGTGGCCATCGGAAAAAATCAAAATAAAAAATCTTTTTTCCCTTTAGAAAAACGCAAGCAATGGATAGAGCAAGTATTTGCACCATATAAAAGAGTAGAAGTTGTTGTTTATGAGTGTCTTACAGTAGATTTGTGTAAAAAAATGAAAGCACGATACATTTTACGGGGTTTGCGCACTTCAGCAGATTTTGAATTTGAAAGAAGCATCGGGCAAATAAATAAGCAAATGCATCGTTCTATAGAAACGGTATTTTTACTTACAACACCTGAGCTTACGGCACTAAACTCGTCAATAGTGAGGGATATATACAGAAATGGCGGCGATGTGTCACGTTTTGTGCCGAAGGGCGTTGATATAAAAATGTAAATGATGTACTTTTGCTAATTACTATATGGTGAAAAAAGAAATTCGTTTTTTTTTAATAATTGTATTTTTTTTCTCAATAAGTTCTGCTGTGAGCCAGAAAACTGTTGTTAAGGGCTACATCAAAGGAGCGGAGGGGAGGTTTTTACGGGCTTATACCTATACCGATTATTTGACGTACAATCTGAAAAAATTTGGCGAACAAAAAATCAATAATAATGCAAGCTTTGAGTTTGTTTTTAACGTAAATGCGCCCCGGCTTATTTATTTACGTTTAGATTTTTTTGAAACGACATTATACATAGAAAAAGGAAAAACATATGAGTTGATTTTTGAGGATTATGATGTTTTTTCCTACAGAGAAACCAGCAACCCCTTTTTAGAAAGACCTTTGTTAAACTATTCGATAAAAGGGGAGGATTCAACATCATTGAATTACTTAATAAGAACTTTCGATAGTCGGTATAATGCTTTTATTGCGGATAATGCTGTTGCATTACTGCGCGGGCGCGACAGGGCTCTGATAGAATCGTTTAAAGAAGAAACAGCGCACTACTTCAGTACGGCAACCCATCCCTACTTTCATATTTACAAAACATACAAAATAGCTATTATTGAGCAGTCATCACGTATTTTGTCAAGAGAGAATTTGTTTCGTGCTTACTTTTATAATAAGCCTGTACATGTTGACAATATGGGATACATGGTTTTTTTTAATCAGTATTTTTCAAAATTTTTTACAGATATCAGCCGCCGCATTCGTTTTTCCGACCTTGAATATACTATAAATGATCTGGCAAGCTATCCGGCACTTCTCGATTCATTAGGTAAAGATACTTTGCTGCGTAATGAGTATATTAGAAAAGTTGTGCTGGTCAAGGGGCTGGGAGAATTATGGGAGTATCCTGGTTTTGAACGAAGCAATATTATCAGTATTTTGGATGATGTAGCACATAAGGCGCGTTTTCCTGAGGTTCGTATCATGGCAACCGCACAAAAAGAATTGCTGAATTCTTATAAGGGACACTTTCCTATTGAAAACTTTACGCTAACCGACACCCGTGGCGCATTGCTCAACTTAAAAGATTGGAAAGGGAAATATGTGTACTTATTTTTTTGGAATACTTCCTGTGTGAGATGTATGGCTGAAATGCCTTTGCTCAATGAAATTTATGAGAAATTTAGCAATCATGTCAAAATTGTTGGTGTTAATGTTGATATGGAGCCTTTAAACATGAATTATTTTTTGAGTGATAAAGATTATAATTTTACTATTGCCCATTTTGATTATAATTATGGATTGTTGGATAACTTACGCGTACGTCATTTGCCTTTTTTTATTTTAATTGACAGGGATGGACAGGTTTTAAGATATCCTGCTCCTCAACCCAGTGGGGCAATTACTACAACCCTTAATCGATTAATCAATCAACCGTAACTATTTACACTATTCCTTATCTTTTTTTTCAGCTTCTACCTTGGCTTTACGTGTAATTTCTAAAATAAAATCTGTTTTAGATTCATTGTAAGCATCTCTGTTGTACTTATGTTGATCAGCTAATTTTTGCTTTAACGTATCATATGCCTTCATCGTTTCTGGGTTTTCGCGTAAAAAGTTTCTAAAATAAAGCCTGTCCCACATTGAACTTTTTTTAACATCCATGTGAACATGAAAAGTCTGACCTGAAAATCCGGAAGCAAAATATCCTTTGGCAAACATCATATGAGAGAACTTATCAGAAACACGCCACAAAGGTATATAGTCAATGAGCTCCATTTTACTTATGATCCATTTGCGGAGACGTTCATTAAGTTGAGGTATCTCCATTATAATGTCAATCGTAGGTTTTGAAGATAAACCCGGGATAGATGTTCCTCCGAAGTGTTCAATGCGTAAAGCAATCGATTCGCTAAGGGTTTCCTGAAGTAAGCTTTTTTCTTTTTCAAATATCACCGGCCACTTACTATTGTAAGGCACGATTTCAATGGGAAAAAGTTTGCTGAATTCCTCAATGCTCAGATTATTAATATCAATACCCATAATGTTTATTTATTCTGATACAAACTTACAAAAAAAAATGAATAAACTTTTGCTGCAGTGTCCCAAAAAAGCATGTGAAGCTTATGCTGTTTATGATTCCGCTGAGTTGATTTTTTGAATAGTATTATAAATGATTTGCTGCATAACATCAACATTGTTTTTGAATTCTTCCAAAACAATATGCCATGAAACTTCCTCTTCGTCTTCTTTCCAGCAATCAAAGTCGGTAACCAACGCAATGGCAGCATAAGGTATTTTTGCTTCTTTGGCCAGTGCACATTCTGTTGCAATAGACATGTTGATAACATCGGCACCAAACATCCTGAAGAGATTGGATTCTGCCTTGGTGGAAAAACGGGGTCCTTCTATGGTTACAACAGTGCCTTTGGGGTGGTAGGGTATATTTTTCGATTGACAAACTTCTTTGATGATATTTCGCAACTGATGGTCAAAAGGTTCTGCCATAGGTGTATGTTCCGGATTGCCGGGCTCAAATTTTTCATAAAAAGTATTGATGCGTCTTTTAGTAAAGTCGATAAATTGGTCAAGCACCACAAAGTCGCCTCTTTGGTGGTTTTCTCTAAGACTACCACATGCCGTTGTTGCAATAATGTGTGTGCAAGCTGCTTCTTTAAGAGCAATGATGTTAGCCCTATAGTTAACCTGAGAAGGTGGAATTGTGTGCCCTTTACCATGTCGTGGCAAAAAAACGACATCAGTATTACCTATCTTGCCGCTAAGTAAAGGCCCGGATGGTTGGCCATAGCTGTTTGTTGTCGTAATGGTTTTTGAAATTTTGAAAAGGGGATAGTCGCTTAAACCCGAACCCCCGATGATGCCAATTTTTTGCATTTCTATGTTGCGTAAGGTTAAAAGTGTTATTACTCTATGTTTGTATAAACAGCTTGAACATCATCATCGTCTTCAATTTTGTCAAGCATTTTTTCAATATCAAGGAGTTGTTCTTCGGTAAATTTGACTGGTGAAGCTGCTATACGTTTAAGCATGGATGATTTGCACTCAATATTTTTGGCTTCGAGAGCTTTACTCATTGCTCCAAAGTCTGTATAATCGGTGTAAATGTATATAATGTTTTGTTCTTCTTCAATACTTTGAAGGCCATAGTCTATCAGTTCTAGTTCGAGATTTTCCAAGTCAATCCCTTCATGCTTAACAATTTCAAATACAGCTTTTCTGGAAAAGAGAAAGTCGAAAGAACCGGCCGGGACAAAAGCACCTCCAGCTTTATTCAAATAAGAACGTACATTGGCAACGGTGCGTGTGGTATTGTCGGTTGTACACTCTATATATAACAATACGCCATGTGGCCCTTTGGCTTCATACACCACTTCTACAAGCGTGTCTGCATCTTTGCCAAGAGCTCTTTTTATGGCATTATCAATATTGTCTTTAGGCATGTTTTGCCCTTTTGCCATCTGAATAGCGTGGCGCAAGCTTGCATTAGTTTCAGGGTCAGGGCCGGCATCTTTTACAGCTAAAGTAATTAATTTAGCCAGTTTTGGAAACACTTTGGACATCTTGTCCCAACGCTTCTCCTTAGCTGCTCTGCGGTATTCAAATGCTCTTCCCATTGGTCATAATTTTTTTTGCAAAATTATAAAAATGATTCTTTTAAAAAACCATCTTTTTAAAAGATGATGTTGTTTGAGTATTCAGCTTACTAAAAATCTTGATGCGAAAAAACAAGGTCAAAATAATTGCTGTCAACAAAAATATCAAACTTTAAAAGCTCCAGATGGCCTTTTTCGTACTTACTTTCAAATATATCCACATCAAAAGCATCAAGAATTATTCGCCAAATAAGTTCGGAGCAAAAAAACTTGCTTGTGTCTTTAATGTCGAAACTGCTGTCAAACGGAACACGCTTGCTGAGATAGTAACGAGCTCTTTCGGAAATGAGATGCCGGTCTTCACTTTTGTTGAACCGTATAACTATTACGGAGTTTTTTTTACTATTATTTATAAAAGGTCGTAAATCCTGTATCTGAACACCATCATAATCTGATAAAGATTGAGAAACTGAGTGGATAACGTGTGCAGAGGAGTCGTCTTTAACAACTATAGCGCAATGTGAAATGCTAAAGCTCTCGTTAAGCGTGTTTACAATCATATCACTAACAAGCCCGTAACCATGCCTTAATACGATATCCCCATCTTCAATTAAATCGAATTCCACTTTGGTAAGCCTGTAATTCAGTCTTTGTCTTTTTTGGTCGCTGCTATGCTCATATGTTTCCAAAAAAATGTAAACTAAAAGCATAAGGGTTAATAAAATTTGTATGGCTAAATAAATTAACCTGTGAAATTTGTGCATAACGTTAACTATACTTATCGTTTTTTGCAGGAATACCGCAGTGATTAAAAATATTTGACGTGCAAAAATAAAAAAACTCCTGCATTAATGCAGGAGTTTTTTTATTGAGTATTTGTTGTGATGACTTAGTCAATAACTTCTTCAACAAGGTCTTCAACAACTTCGATTTCTTCTTCGAAGTAAGCTTCATCTTCCCACTCATCGTCCCAGTCATCATCGCCCCATAGGTCGTCGTCTGAAAGCATGTCATCACCCATTTCTTTTTTCTGGTCAACCAACCACTTGCCGTCAACTTTAACAAGGTTAATAATACCTTCTTCTCCGTTTTCTTTATATGTACATTCTGCTTCGTCGCCTTCTACATTGCAATTCATGTCTTCGATTTTAACATCAACTTTCTGTGCTTCACCTCCAAAACCGGAAATCATGTCAAGCATGTTCTGGGTGCTTTCAGTGCCTAGTTTTTTGGCTTCAGCCCATTCCTGGTTAGCAACATGTTTTAAGTACTTTTCGGCAACTGCTTCTGGTGTGTCTGTGCTTTTGCAGGCGTTAAGCGCAAAAACAGCTAAAAAAACAACTACTAAGTTTAATAGATTTTTTTTCATTTTTTTTGTTTTTTGGTTAATAAATCTTATTCTTTCATTTAATAACTGCAAATATATAAATAAATCTTAAAAAAATTAACTTTTTTTAAGATTTAACGAAATTATTTTTGTTTCTCGCAGTAATATTGATTTCCATGTCATTGTTTTATAGAGATATAAGTTGGTTTTTATTTTTTTGTATTTCGAAAAAAATAAAACTACAGGTAAATTATTTGAGCGCATTTATCATAGCTTGTGCTTTTGTACGACATTCTTCATATTCATTTTTAATATCCGAAAGGTTTGTAATAGCCCCACCTGTATGAAAAGACAGATAAGCATTTTTGTTGTTAAATAAGATGCTTCTTATAACCACGTTAAAATCGAAATTTCCTTCGGGGTTTATATATCCTACAGCACCTGAATACAAGCCTCTCCTGCTAAATTCGTATGCTTCAATAAGTTGCATTGCTTTTACCTTGGGAGCTCCTGTCATAGAGCCGGGCGGGAAAGTTGCTTTGATGATATCGCTATAGCTGACATCATCTCTGAGGCGTGCCGTGATTGTCGATATGAGCTGGTGAACGGATGGAAAGCTATACAAGCCGCATAGCTCTTTGACTTGCACAGAATTCTTAGTAGCTATGCGTGCAAGATCATTTCTCGCTAGGTCAACTATCATTATGTTTTCGCTGCGTTCTTTTTCGCTTTGTTGTAGTTGGGTTTTTAGTTCTTTGTCTTTAGAAGCATCATCACTTCTTGGAGCTGTCCCTTTGATGGGTTGTGAAATAATGTTTTGTCCCTCTTTTTTAAGAAAGCGTTCCGGACTTGATGAAACTAAAGTGGTATCATCAGCTGAAAATAAACATGAAAAAGGCGAAGGCGAGATGCTGTTTAGCTTAATGTAAATATCGTCTGCATTAAGTGGGGTGCTGTAATTGCTGTAAAATTCTATGCAATAATTCATTTCATAAATGTCTCCCCGCTGTATATGATGCTTGATTTTTTTAAGAACATTTTCATATGTTCTATAGCTTACGCGTTCTGCAATTTTCAACTTAACCGTGTCGGGCTTGTAAAAAGTGTTGTTTTTGAGTATTGTGTCAATAATTTGATCTATTTCAGACGCTTTGTGCAGGGATTCAAAATATCCAACTTGTAAAACACCATCATTAACTATAAACAATAAAGAAGGACAAAAAAAATGAACAGCCGGAATGTGTAAGCCATCAAAATTATCAGATTTTAAATTTTCAATAAAATTTTTTGTGTCGTAACTGATGTATCCTAAGCACCAGTCATTGGCTGTAATGAAAGCATCTAGTGTGTGAAATGACCGGATGTCGTTTATTGTAATGGCTGAAACTTTACCACAGCCGGCCAGCAGATCATAACTTTTATAGGGGTCATCATAGTCATTACTGTTGTATATGGCTAAAGGTTCTGTGTTTTTTGTCCAGATGAGCAGTTGTTTTAAAAAAAGTTGACAGCTTTCTATTGTATAGGTTTTATATTTTCTCATATTTCAAGTTTAAGGCAAAAATAATGTCTTTTTTAAAGCTCTTGTACTGTTTAATTCGAAGTTTAAAAATTCTGTTGCGAAAGCGCATGTTTTTAAAAATAAGTAGTTTGAAATTAAATAACACATAAAAGCTTGCTGAGTTTTGCATACGAAATTAGACAAAATCAGATACCGAACTTTAGAAAATTCTTAAAAAAAAATTAATTTTGGCAAAAATTGAAGGTTTATAATTCTAAAATAATTAATAATTATGGCGTTAAAAGAATTTCAAGAAAAAGTATTAAAGGGTATTCCTGATGATTTACCAGCAGCAAAAGCTTATGAACCGGGTATTAATCATGCGCCCAAGCGTAAAAGTATTCTTACCAAAGAGGAAAAGAAGTTGGCTTTAATCAATGCGCTTAGATATTTTGACCCCAAACATCATAAAATATTATCTGCTGAATTTGCTCAGGAGCTTGAAAAATATGGCCGCATATACATGTATCGTTTTCGACCTGATTATAAGATATATGCCCGTTCTATTGATGCGTTTCCTCATAAAAGTAAGCAAGCTGCTGCAATTATGCTTATGTTATCAAACAACCTTGACTATGCCGTCGCACAGCACCCACACGAGCTGATTACCTATGGAGGTAATGGTGCTGTTTTCCAAAATTGGGCACAGTATCTTTTATGTATGAAGTATTTGGCAGAAATGACTGATGAACAGACATTAGTTCTGTATTCGGGTCACCCTATGGGTTTATTTCCATCGCATAAGGATGCGCCTCGTGTAGTAGTAACCAATGGTATGATGATTCCAAATTATTCAAAGCCGGATGACTGGGAGCGTTTTAATGCTTTAGGCGTGACGCAGTATGGTCAAATGACAGCTGGCTCTTTTATGTATATCGGTCCACAGGGTATTGTACACGGTACAACCATTACAGTACTTAATGCAGGAAGAAAATTGCAGGGAAATGATCAGGGTTTAGCAGGCAGAATATTCGTTTCTTCCGGCCTGGGGGGAATGTCAGGAGCACAGCCTAAAGCAGCCGTTATAGCCGGTGCTATTGGTGTTGTTGCAGAAATAAACCCCAAAGCTTTACAAACCCGTTACGAACAAGGATGGGTTGACGAAACTTATGACGACCTTAACAAGCTTATAGAACGTATAAAAAATGCACGCACCAACAAAGAAGCTGTATCATTGGCTTACTTAGGAAATGTGGTGGATTTATGGGAGAAGTTTGTTACAGAAGATATTCATATAGATTTAGGATCAGATCAAACGTCACTTCATAATCCCTGGGCCGGAGGCTATTATCCGGCAGGTCTCTCTTTTGATGAGGCTAATGATATGATGGCCGAGGCCCCTGAACAATTTAAAAAATATGTTCAAAATAGCCTCAAAAGGCAGGTAGATGCTATTAATAAACTTACGGCTAAGGGTATGTATTTCTTTGATTATGGCAATGCATTTCTTCTAGAAGCTTCTCGTGCCGGAGCAGATATACTGAAAAATGACGGTTCTTTTAAATATCCGTCTTATGTGCAGGATATCATGGGGCCCATGTGCTTCGATTTCGGATTCGGGCCTTTCAGATGGGTATGTACCTCTGGAAAAGCTGACGACCTTGCTAAAACAGATGCTATTGCTACAAAAGTGCTGGAAGAAATTTATGAAAATGCACCACAGCAAATACGTCAGCAACTTTCTGATAATATACTTTGGATTAAGTCTGCACAAGAAAATGAGCTTGTGGTAGGGTCTCAAGCGAGAATACTGTATGCTGACTGTGAAGGGCGAACAAAAATAGCAGCCGCTTTTAACGAAGCCATCAAAGAAGGGCATATCAGTGCGCCTGTCGTTTTGGGTCGTGACCACCACGATGTATCGGGAACAGATTCACCTTATCGTGAAACATCAAATATTTACGATGGCTCAAGGTTTACCGCAGATATGGCTATCCATAATGTTATTGGGGATGCTTTCAGAGGTGCCACATGGGTCTCTATTCATAATGGTGGTGGTGTCGGCTGGGGAGAAGTGATAAATGGCGGATTTGGTATGTTGCTCGATGGCTCCGAAGATGCCGACAGAAGGTTAAAATCTATGCTTTTTTGGGATGTTAACAACGGGATTGCTAGAAGAAGCTGGGCACGAAATCCCCATGCTATGTTTGCCATTAAACGTGCCATGGAAAATGAAAGCAAATTAAAAGTGACCCTCCCAAATATTGTTGAAGATGGTATCGTAGAGAGTTTGTTTTAGTACATAATTTAATCGTTTTACAATATTGTACTTTATTTAAGACGCCTGACATTCCCTTAAAACGCTATATGTTTACGAATTTTGCTTAAAAACTTATAGTATGACTGTCCTAGTTTTTCGCTTTCAAAATAGCTGAACTTGTAATTGCTGTAGGCTTCATCTGGCTAAGTTTAAGTGATTACAAATTTTTTCTGTTCGGTGCTTATAGGTGCTTCCTGATTTATTATTTGAATTTTAAGGAAAGCATCAGCGGTGCAGTAAAACTCTCATTCTTAAAAAATTTGAGTATATTTCATGATTAAAAAATATTAATCCTCCAGTTCACCAAATTCCCCATTGTGAAAGTCTTCAAAGGCTTGCTGTATTTCCTCTTCGTTGTTCATAAGAAAAGGGCCGTATGGGTAAACAGCTTCGTTGATAGGCGCACCGCTCATAACGAGAATGGTTGCGTCTTCCAGTGCCTCTAAAACAATGTTTTTGCCTTTGTTTTCGAAAAGGACTAAATGGTCTTGTGGGGCTTTTTCTTTGTTGTTAATCAATGCATGTCCTTCAATAATAAGAAAAGCTGTGTTGTGCGTTTCGTCAAAGTTAAAAGAAAGGGACGCATTTTTGGAAAGCCTGACATCAAAAAGGTTGATAGGCGTAAATGTACTGGCGGGGCCTTTGGCATTTTCATAGGTGCCGGCAATGATATTGACTTCTCCTTTCCCTCCGTCGAGCATGTACTTACCCATTGTTTCAGCCGGTATTTCCTGATATTTGGGTGCGGTCATTTTGTCTTTTGCCGGTAAATTGACCCATAGCTGAACCATCTGAAAGTCGCCACCTTCCTTAACATAGCTTTCTTCGTGGTATTCTTTGTGCAGTATGGCTCTTCCTGCTGTCATCCATTGCACATCTCCTTCCGAAATGATGCCGCCGTTGCCTTCGCTATCGTGGTGTGCTACTTTCCCTTTGTAAGCAATGGTCACAGTTTCAAGTCCGCGGTGCGGATGCACGCCCACACCACGCTTTTCGGATGAAGGCGGATAATACATTTTGGCATTATAATCTAAAAGGAAAAAGGGGCTCATACGGCTGTTCGACTGAATACCCCTCGGCATAAAGTTGTTTACTTTAAAACCATTACCTACCCAATGGTATGGCGGCGGACTAATAATTGCTTCTATCTGTCTTTCTTGTGTCATATTTTTTTGTTTTGCTAGCAGTAAACGGTGCAGTTCTTACGTGCTTTGTTTTCAACAAATATACAAATGTTTTCTTACATTGAGCGACTTGCGTTGAGAAGCTCGAAGTAAATCGAAGTTCTGATAGCACCACCTTTTCCTTGAAAAAATGTCACTATAAAGCTTCTTTGTGGGTTAGGTACTGGATATATAGTGCCTCCCTTTATGGTTTGAGGCACTGTCACTTCGTTTTTGTATTCTGTATTTTCGGGCTGGTACTGTTTATCTGCTAATTCTCTTTTTTCTTTTTAATGGTGTGCTTGAACTTTAAAACGGCAAAGTTCAGTTCAATAGATGTTTCAGTTTCATTAAGATCTAAATCATCTTCTAACCTGTAATATTCACAAAAAGTAAACAAAAAAAAGTAAACAAAAAGATGTATAATATAGATTATCAGTCTAAAAGCGATCAAATTTTTGAAAATATTTATAGTTTACTTTTAGCAAGTGCTTTTACTTCAGGCCATCTGCTGCGTTGCGAAAACCTTGAAATAGTTTACTATGTCGGCGGCTTTCGACGCCTTGCATCTGACCTAAATTAAAAGCATGAATAATACAGGCTAAAATTTCTGCAGTTATTTCCACGCTTTTTTGCATAAGATTTTTCTTATTTTTGTCATCTTCGGTTTTCGAAAGTTTTTTAATGTTTCTTGTCAGTTCTTTTATTTTTGAGAAGGTTTCTATAATTGTCAGTGTGGTTTGTGTGGCTTTAGAACCTTTTAATATTGTGGCAAGCATATACAAGCCTTTCTCTGTAAAGGCTTTTGGTAGTTTTGTTTTTCCGCCCTTTATTGAAGTCGAAAATTTCGACTTCAATGTACTCCATTCATTATTAGTTAAATAAATAATATACCCATCAGGGAATTTATCAGGATTATTACTCACAGCTTCATTAACTCTTTTGGTTTCCACCCCATAAAGCACAGCCACATCACTATCCAAAAGAACCTTTTGATTTCTAATTTCAATAATTTTGCTTTCAACTTCCTCAAGTTTAATAATATCTGTCATGGTAGTTTTTATACAATTCTGTCATTCTGAACGAAACGTAGTGGAGTGCTTGCTGAGCGGTGTCGAACTGAAGCATCTCTACTATAACAGAGATGCTTCGCTGCTCTCAGCATGACAAACGCCTAGTGTCATTCTGAACGAAACGTAGTGGAGTGAAGAATCTCTTTTTCCTTGTAATATAGATTCTTCGCTGCGTTCAGAATGACAAGGGAATCAGAATGACAAGGGGGAAACTCAGCATGACAAGGGATAAGTAGAGAACTGCGGGCAGGCGTTAGGGTGCATGCCATAGTGTATTACCGCACTACCTTGAGAAATTACATGGGTTTAGAAATATTTTTTTTAATTAAAAAAAATATGTAATTTTGTAATACCAATAAAACAAAGACATGGACTTACTAATAAAAATAAAAGAAAATACCTTAGAAAGCGATATTAGAAGCCTAATACAATATCTAAAATCTAAAAACTATATAAAAAAATTTCAGATACATACTGACGAAGAAAGCGAATTAAACAAAATATCTGATAAAGAAACTATTAAAGGGCTACATATTACTTCTACTAAAGCTTTAAATGATTTTTTAGAAAAGGAAAACGAATCTATCTTTTAATATGAAAATTGAACAAGGTGATATTGTAGAAGTTTGTTTTTTGCTACCGGATAACAAAACAAAACCACATCCCACAATTGTTATTTCTAGT
>PXBB01000121.1 GCA_003565735.1 Bacteroidales bacterium | reverse complement strand
TTACCTTAATGAGAATGGGAAAACTTGCAGAAAGGTTAAGAACTTATAATCCCTTTTACAATGGTAAGTATGCAACAAATACTGTAGAGGATTATCATAATACGTGGCCTATTCCATTTTCTGAAATAGAGAGAAATTCAGAGGCTCCGTTGGAACAAAACCCCGGTTATAATTAGAAATAATTAAACCAAGAATCAATAATGAAGGTGATCAAATACTCGGATATCTGTTTTTTAGCATGCTCATGGGTCATAGCAGCTAAGGATACTTATCATAGATTGAAAATGACGATATAGTTGGCAAATGGCCGGGTTGAAGAGGTTTGGTTACCTTTCATTTTACACAGCAAAACAAATGCCTTTAAGTTCATCTTAAATACCCGCGTTATTTAGGTACGGTAAAGGCCTGGCGGGGCTATACAAGAGGCATGTGTGCAAAATATAAATGAAATAGAAATCGGGCTTAAATCCACCTCTTTCAGGGGTGGATAGCCCGATTATAACTTTTTTTCCTGAAATTATCAGGCTGCTGAAGTTTGAAAAATTAGAATGCGCTTAAGCCCAAATCCATTTTGACGAGGGATGTGTCTTTAAACCGAAACTCGACCCTCTGCCTCATACTTGAAATGAAGATGATATGAGACCCGGCCATTATTGGGTACCTTATCATAACTGGGGCGGCTTGGGAATCATTGGCCTGAAGGAAATGCTTCTGCAAACAGTTGGAGAAAAAATACATGTGTTGCCCGCCTGGCCAAAAGAATGAGATATTGACTTTAAGTTACATGCACCACTACTGTTGAAGTTTCCTGCAAGAATGGTGAAATATTTTCACTGGAAGTAATCCCAAAATCAAGAATGAAAAATGTAATTATGAATTAACAATGATTAACCCTGATAACTCAACAACAATGATAAAGAAAGTCTGTTTAATAAATGCTTCCGTTGTTTGCCTGTTTACAGCGAGTTGCAAAACATCGGATGAACCTTCTTTCCAATATCCAAACATTCTTATTATTTATGCCGATGACTTGGGTTATGGTGATGTACAGTCCTACAACCCCGACCGGGGAAAGATCCCTACACCCAATATAGATCGCCTGGCAGAACAGGGCATGCGTTTTACAGACGCACATTCATCTTCGGCAGTATGCAGTCCTTCGCGCTATACTATCTTAACAGGACGATATCATTGGCGGTCACGCCTTCAAAGGGGGAATGTACCGGTTTTTGGCCCTCCGCTTATAACACCCGACCGCCTTACTATTGGAGGATTGGTCAAGCAAAAAGCTTACCACACAGCCTGTATCGGGAAATGGCACCTTGGTTGGGATTGGCCCATTCCGGAAGGAAAAACAGAGATGTTTGTACCCTCGCAAAAAGACGTAAAGGCTAGCGATGAGCACCGTGAAATTTGGAAAGAAGTATTTTCCCAATCAATTCCTGGTGGCCCGACTGCAGTTGGCTTCGATGAGTACTTTGGAACGGATGTTCCTAACCATCCACCTTTCTGTTTTATTGAAAACGACCGCACCCTTGGCATCCCATCAGAATTTGGGGCGGGAAATTTATTTGGACGAAACCAGGCCAGTCGTCAAGGCCCGTCTTTAAAAGACTGGCGATTGGAAGATGAGCTTCCTGCTCTTGGTGATAGAGCTGTGCAGTTCATTGAACGGATGGCAGATGCCCCTGAACCCTTTCTTCTTTATTTCTCCCTGACATCACCACACACTCCATTAGCAGTCAATAATAAATGGCAGGATAAAAGCGGCATCAGTATGTATGCCGATCTGGTAATGGAAACGGACTGGGTTATCGGACAGGTTCTTGAAGCGCTTGAAAAAAGCGGAGCATCAAATAATACCCTCGTCATTTTTGCCAGCGATAATGGATGTGCCTCATATGTAGGCAATACGACCCCGGAAGAGGCTGCAGATACCACCTACAATGACTGGTCACATTATTCGCCCCGGAATATGAATCAACTTAGTGATTTACCGGTAAAAGCCATGGAAGAAATCGGACACTTTCCCAGCGGTCCCTTACGTGGGTATAAGTCCGATGTGTGGGAAGGAGGCCACCGGGTGCCTTTTATTGTAAGATGGCCGGGAAAAATTGAACCGGGAAGTATTTCTAATCAACTGGTACATCAGGCCGATCTGATGCGTACCATTGCTGAAGTAATTGGTGTTTCACTTCCTCCTGATGCAGGAGAAGATAGTTTTAGTCTGCTGCCTCTGTTCTATGGTGAAGAAAATCCGGTACGCGAACATGCAGTAAGTACCTCGATGGGAGGAACCCCCGGCTTAAGAACAGGCTCCTGGAAACTGATACTGGGAGAAGGCTCCGGCAGGGGCGGATGGACTCCCGGAAGCGATGGGAAACCCATTCAGTTGTATGATCTTGAAAACGATCTTGGAGAAACAAATAATCTGGTCGATGAATTTCCCGAAAAAGTTGCAGAAATGCGTTTGACTATGGAAAAACTCATAACTGAGGGAAGGTCAACACCAGGACCAAAACAGGAAAATGACGTGGAGGTAATCAGGTACTGATATTACTTGTGCCAGGATTGTACAGCATCCTGATCTTATGATTAATAATCGGAGTTTTTGTTAATTTCTAATTTTAAAGCCATCATGTACAAACATTTTTTCATTATTGCACTTATAGCCCTGATTATCCAGGCATGTAATACCAGAAGCAACAACGGTCCAAACTACGATTTTTATAATGTTGTCTGGAACACCCAAAGTAAGAACTCAAGTGAATCCATGCCCTGTGGAGGTGGGGATATCGGCATGAATGTGTGGGTAGAGGATGGCGAAGTATTCTTTTACATGCAACGCAGCGGAAGTCTGGCCGAACAGAACGAATACCTTAAGTTGGGGCGTGTGCGTTTACGCCTGGATCCCAATCCATTTGCTGAATCAGCAGTTGACTTTCGTCAGGAACTAAAGTTACAGCAGGGGTATGTTGAAATTCAAGGGACATCCGGGCAAGAGAATGGTTCTGAATTGGATGTTTTGATGCGAATCTGGGTAGAGGTAAAAAGACCGATCATCCATGTCGAAATTGATGCCAATAAGGACATTCAGGTTTTGGCGAGTTATGAGAACTGGCGGTTTGAAGATGAGATCCTGCCGGTAGATAATAATCGACGGCATTCCTTCATATCACTAGACCAATATCCGGGGGAGGTGATTTTGAGCAAAGATAGCGTCGCTTTTTCAGATTCAGGTGTTCTTTTTTATCACCGGAATCCTGAAAAAGGTTTAATCCCAGGTATGTTGATTGAGCAACAGGGGCTTGAAAAATCCCAGGATGAGATTTCTGACGACCTGAGCAACCGCACTTTTGGTGGAATTATGGTTGGCAACGGGTTTAAAAAATCCGGAACCTCCGATGGCATTTATCAGGTCAAACCCTACAAGGCATGGAACCTTAAAACCAGTGAACCTTCAGATAGACATCACTTACGCATTGTCATCCACATTGATCAGAGCGAGACGATCGAAAAATGGCAAAATGAGCTAAAACAAATGGTTCAGGCATCTGAGCATGATTTGGAGAAGGCACGCGAGTCAACACAAAACTGGTGGAATGATTTCTGGGCAAGAAGTTATATTGCCATTCGTCACGAAAATCCGGATACCTCCGACAGGGCCTGGCGTATGGCCCGCAATTATAATCTTTTCCGTTATAAGCTGGGATGCAATGCATTTGGTGAGTACCCTTCCAAATTTAATGGTGGAAGCTTCACTTTTGATGCCAATCTCATAGGTGAAAGATTTGAGTCGTTTGGCCCTGACTGGAGACAGTGGGGGGGAGGAGTGTTTACCGCTCAGAATCAGCGATTGATCTATTGGCCCATGCTAAAATCCGGAGATTTTGATGCTATTCTACCTCAGTTTGAACTCTATCGCAAAGCATTGCCAGGTGCCATGGCGCGGGTAAAAGCCAACTTCGGGCATGATGGTGCGATCTACAGCGAATATATTGGTGTGCCTGGAATAGCCGCAGGATTTGGATATGGATGGGAGAGCGGACGACGTGTGCGTGGTGAAGAACTTCCCTTTGGTCATCCGAAAGCAGATGCAACGCATAACTACGGGGATCCTGTAGAAACCGGGATTATGGCTAACAAACCTACATCATATCATTGGGGATCGCAGATTGAACATGCATACATGATCATGGAATACCACCGTTTTATAGGCGCTGACATCTCAGCCTATATCCCATTTATTGAGAATGCTGTGGTATTCTTCGACGAGCACTACAGAAAACGGGAAATGATGCGATCCGGCAGGGAACTGGACTCCAACGGGCATCTGGTGATCTTTCCATCCAAAGCTTGTGAGACTTTTCGGGGTGCTACAAACCCGGCCGATGTGGTTGCGGGGCTAAAGGCCTGTATAGACCTTATCCTTACGCTTGATGACGATCTTCTTGTACTGCGAGACAAAGGGTACTACCAAAGGCTCAAAGAGACTATTCCCCCTTTATATTATGTTGAAGCTGACAGCCCTCAGCCACTACTCAGAGATATCGTTGCCTCTACCGATCCAGACACTCCTTATGCTAAAAACGGTGTCAGGACAATCTTGCCCGCCAAAAACTGGATTGAGTATGGAAATGCAGAAGCACCCATGTTTTATCCCCTATTCCCATTCAACAGATTTGCTTTATGGAGGGATGACATGCAGGTTTTTCGCGATACATACCAGTATGGAAATTTTCGCAAAGGCGCTATAGTAAGCTGGCGTCAGGATGGGATATTTTTTGCCCGTATGGGACAAACTGATCTGGCAGCCGATTATAACAGCCGCAAGCTTGATGACAGTCCGCACCGTTTCCCTACCTTCTGGGGGCCCGGCCATGATTGGGTGCCTGATCATAACAGGGGCGGCTCGGGAATCATCGGCCTGCAGGAAATGCTTCTGCAAACAATAGGAGATAAAATAC
>PXBB01000031.1 GCA_003565735.1 Bacteroidales bacterium | reverse complement strand
TTAGCTCAAGTTGCAACAAATTCATGTGCCAAAACCATATTCTTGTATTCTTTTTGCCACGGGTGGCGCTCCGCTTACCCGTGGCTATTGATATTGTTCCCCTACGGGGAACGCTGTCTTTACTGCTTTATTCACAATTTTTTGTAAAATCTTAGAATGACACAAGACAGCCGGCGAAGCGCTTTCCCCGGCATCGTCCTGATTTGCCAAAAGCCAATAGCCTCTTCTACAAGCAAAAAGAACGTTAAAAAACCCTTACAAGGCTTTGAAAAACTGTCATTTCGACTCCTATTTGATCGGGGGAGGAATCTGCCGATACTGCTTTATTTCTTCTTTCCCCCAACACTGCAAAAAAAAAGTAATGGTCTTTTTTTTTCATAATTGAAGTTATTTATTAATTTTTTATTAATTTTACAAAAAAATACATCTAATACTAACTAAACAAAAAAAAAATGAAAAAACTATTTTTACTTGTTTTTGCTTTTGCTGTTGTACTAACGGCATGCGACAAAGATGATGACGACAATGGCAAGAAGCCTGGTCCAAATGGTGATCCCGGCTCAACATTAAACCCTGAACAAAAACAGTGGGGACTGGTTATTAATTACACAGCTAAGTGGTGTGGCCCTTGTGGTTCATGGGGATCGCCTTTACTCAAACAACTCGCTGAGCTAAATGGCGGAAGAGTATTGGCTATTGCTCCTCACGCATCCAATGACCCTATGCACGTAGCTTCAATCTACAATGGTTTCAGAGCTGACAGAATTACTGGTGGCGGTATTCCTTCTTTCTGGGTAGGCGACAATAAAGTGACTTCTCAAAATGCTTCATCAACAATGAATACTTTGACAGGAAGAACACCTATTGCTGCTATAGATATGGAAGTAAAAAAAGATACTGAGCATTTTGATGTTAATGCCAGGGTAAAATTTTTCGAAAATGCTACCGGCGACTTTTACCTCAGTTTCTACATTCTTGAAGATGGCATCCCCGGTGGTCCTGGTAGTGGAGATTATACCCAGTCAGGTGTGAGTGACCCAAACTACACACATGATTATGTGCCAAGAAAAAGTTATACTCAGGAAGTGTATGGCCAAAGTTTAGCCAGCAATCCATCAGCTGATGATGTTTTTGACACTGAATTTGAGTTTACGTTTGATGCCTCTTGGACTAACACTGTTTATGTTGGAGCTGCTATATGGCGTTACAATCCTAATGGCAATCCAAATAATGAAGAACCTCACTATGAATTTATCAACGGCTTTGTTGTTAAATAGGGTAAAATATTTTATTATAAAAAAGCCGATTTCTTAAGAAGTCGGCTTTTTTATTTATGTTTAATTATTAATTTATTTGTATTTATATGAGAGTCGTTATTCAAAGAGTGACAGATGCGCAGGTGTTAGTAAATGACACCATAAAAGGTCAAATAAACACAGGTATTCTATTACTTCTTGGTTTTGAAGAAGCCGATGACTTGAACGATATAAAATGGATGGCTTCGAAAATTGTAAACCTCAGAATTTTTGATGATGAAAAGGGGGTTATGAATTTATCTGTAAATGATATTGGAGGGGGCATACTTGTAGTAAGCCAGTTTACTTTACATGCGCTGACAAAAAAAGGCAACAGGCCTTCTTATATTAAGGCTGCACCTCCAGCACAAGCACGTAGCCTGTACAATACTTTTGTTGAACATTTGGAAAACTTAACAGAACACAAAGTTGAAACAGGTGACTTTGGCGCTATGATGGCTGTTAAACTCACCAACAGTGGCCCCGTAACAATTCTTATAGATACTAAAAACAAAGCTTAAAAAAATTTTCCAAACCCCCTTTTAGCGATTATAAAGTCATAGGTTTATGTAATGTCAAATCTCTCACAAATGCCGCCTCATTCGGGCACAGTTTTGATATCAAGCATTTACAAAACCTGTCATCAATACTTTAGCCGGCATTACCGGAGTTCAAAATTACTAAAGTTTTTCAGCAAACAGCATGCAATTCAAACATGCAGCAGCATACTACTAAGGTATTTAAGGCGCCATAAAAGTATCAGCTAACTATTCCTGGGTTTCGCTATGGCTGGTATCCTTTTTCAAATTTTTATTCAGGATTTTCAACCCCAAGAGAGAGAGTTTATATGTTGCAAAAATCAACACAGGCCAACTGATAAGCCATAAAATTGATGCTAAGTGTTCCATAGTTTTTTAAATAATAAATGCGTTAATATACATGATGTTCTGCATCGTCGCTGACATCTTCCTTACTGACTTTATGTTTGTCGATGGCACGCCATGCGTAATAGATATAAGCAATCACAAAGGGCACCAACATTGAAATATAAGTCATGGTTCTGAGTGTATAAGGGCTTGAGGATGCATTTTCAATAGTTAATGAACTTTGTAAATCTATTGATGAAGGATAAAAGCTGGTGTTGTTATATCCTAACACAAAAAATATAGACAGAACCGTGAGTACAGTCCCAATTCCTGAGAACCAAATCCCTTTATGACTTTCCTTAAGCCATGAAACAGCAATTCCATACAAAACCAAAACGACACCGGCCAAAAAGAAAATCAAAGCTAGAGGCATTTCAAGGTAATTGTTGAAGTACTTGTGTGAAGCCATAAAAACCTCTTTAGTTTCAGGGTTAACAGCAAAGCCATCCATCAAAAATACACGTATCATAAAATACAGAAAAAACACCAGAAAAGGCAATGCATTAATAATAACCTGTTTACGAGCTCTTTGAATTATTGTATCACTTTTCACATTGTTAATTATGTACAAAGCACCTAAAGTACGCGCTAAAAACAAAATAGCAAGGCCAAGCGCAACGTTGGTAAAGTTGAGAAGAATCTCCAAACCATAAAGCTCTGTTTGCCAGAAAGATAAATTATATTCGTTTCTAATAAATTCACTGCCTGTGAAAAACGTTGCAACGGCAGCACCAAGGACAAAAGTTCCTACAAATCCATTGAAATATAAAAAGCCCTCATAAACTTTCTGTCCCAGAATATTTCCTTTTTTGCGTCTAAACTCAAAAGAAACAGCCTGTAGCACAAAGCAAATCAAAAATAATTTCCAAACATAATAAGCGCCGCCGAATGAAGTTGCATAAAACAGTGGAAAAGAAGCAAACATGCCGGCAGCAAAAACCACCAATGTCGTAAAGGTAAACTCCCATTTACGGCCAATAGAGTTGATTACCATAGTTTTTTCGCTTTCGTTTTTACCTAAAGCACCTATCAGTGTCTGGCCACCCTGAACAAAAAGTAAAAAAACCAGTGTGGAGCCTACCAAAGACATGATAAGCCACCAATATTGTTGTAAGTGTAAGTGTGTTAAAGCATCAAGCATGAGTATCTCCTTTCTTTTTAGTGCCCGGACCTTTTTTGATAGCATAAATCATAATACGTATTTCAGCAATAAGTAATACGGATAAAATAGCAAAAAACATCCAGAATGTTATTAAAACAGCTGTTACATTAATATTAGATGTAGAGACCATAGTAGGCAAAAGCCCTTGTATCGTCCATGGTTGTCGTCCGACCTCAGCGACAATCCATCCGGCCATAGAAGCCAAGAAGGCAAGTGGAAAAGAGAAAATACCTAAACGCAGCAGCCATTTTCGCCGTTCGATACGATTTTTTAAAGTCAAAAATAAAATAAGAGCAGCAGCCAAAACAAGGAAAATGCCCCCGCCAACCATTACCCTGAAGCTGTAAAAAATAAAGGGTATGTTAGGCAAAATTGCGTCGGGGCTTAGAAGATGGCCATAACCCATAAAACTTTCATGCTGCCGGAATGTTGCCAGCGCTTCAGCTTTTAAAACTTCATCACCTGCATCCTTAGCTTCTTTGTATAAAGCCAAAGCATCTAAAGCTTTACGCCCCCTGTCAATTTTGGCATCAGCTGGCATAATGTCATATTTTTCATTGCCAAAGACCAAATCATTAGCACCGGGCACAAAAGCATTAAAATCGCGAAAACTTAAGAATGATAATGCCTTGGGTATCTCATGGCGGAACACAAAATCCGGTTTATCATCTCCAACTTTTTTGCCGGGCGTTAACATACCCACAGTAACCAGACCTGCGCCTTCGGTACCATCATAAAGACCTTCCATAGCAGCCAGTTTGGCGGGTTGGTGATTCGCCACATTATATGCGGAACCATCGCCGGTAGCTACAACAAAAACCGATGATAAAAGACCAAACGTGCCAGCTAAAACAAGGCTTCGCTTAGCCAGCAAAATATTCCTGCCTTTTAGCAAATACCAGCTGCTTATTGCAATCATAAAAAATGACCCTATTACAAAGCATGATGAAATGGTATGTAAAAATTTATTGACAGCAAAAGGAGATAATAATACAGCCCAAAAATCCACCATTTCATGTCGTGCTGTGTCGGGGTTGAAAACCATGCCAACGGGGTAGTTCATCCAGGCATTGGCTACCAGTATCCAAAGCGCAGAAAGACTGGCTCCAAAAGCAACCAGATAACATGACACCAGATGAAACTTTTTGCCAATTTTGCCCCAGCCAAAAAACATAACAGCAATAAAAGTAGATTCGAGGAAAAAAGCCATAATACCTTCAGCAGCCAGAGGGGCGCCAAAAATATCGCCGGCTATCCACGAGTAGTTTGCCCAATTGGTGCCAAACTCAAGCCCCAGAATAATACCTGTTCCAACACCGATGGCAAAATTAATTCCAAAGAGCTTAGCCCAAAATTTGGCTAGCTTCTCCCAGGAAGGGTCGCCCGTTTTTACATATATTGTCTGAGCTATGGCAATAACATAGGTCGTACCAATGGTTATCGGGATAAATATCCAATGAAAAAAGGCAATCATAGCAAACTGCCCGCGCGACCAATTGACCAAACTAAAGTCGATACTTTCAATCATAATTATTCGTATTTGAGTTTTTAATTAAATCCTCTGTTACGGACTCTATACGGTGCTGCTCACTTTCCCACTTGGGCTTCAAATGGCGAGGATACAAGTAAGCCTTAAAAAAACCGTAAAAAATAGAAAACTTAATAATGACGATTATCAAGAGCGCCCTCGCTAATCGGGAGTAACGAAACGTTTTGTAAACATTAAGTAAAACACCGGCAAATGCTTTAAAAAAAGAAATTATAAAATTTGCCATTTAATAAATTGAAGTGATATTGATATACAAATTTAATTAAAAAAAATATTAAACAAACATTTTTTTTCTGTTATCCGAAAAAAAATTGACGAAATAACTATTCAGTATTTTTTTGACTCACATCTGAAGGGTATAAAAAAAGCTTCCTACATGACTGAAGCAAAGCAAAAGACTTTCTTAATCGAATTTACTAATATCAAAATATTCATCGGACAATAATGATTTTTTTTATAAGTTCGTAAAAAAATTAAATTTTAAAAAATAAACTACCTTTGCATAAAAAACTATGACAGTTTACAGAGCCGCTATTCCAAAAGGGACAAGAGACATTTTACCTGGCCAATTTGCACGCCGGCAATACATTTTCAACAGCATTCGTAACGTATTTACTTTGTATGGCTACAAGCCCATAGAAACGCCCGCCATGGAGTTTTTATCGACACTTACAGGCAAATATGGTGAAGAGGGCGAACGTTTGATTTTCAAAATTTTAAACTCAGGGGATTTCTTATCAGGTGTTGATGCTAAGCTTTACCAATCGCAAGACACGAAAGATTTGGCTCGGCAGATTTGCGAAAAAGCACTGCGCTATGACCTTACAGTACCATTTGCACGCTTTGTAGTACAACATCAAAATGAAATTCACTTCCCTTTCAAACGATACCAGATACAACCTGTATGGCGTGCAGACAGACCACAAAAGGGCAGATACAGAGAGTTTTTCCAATGCGACATAGATGTTATTGGCAGCCACGACTTGTTCAACGAAGCAGAACTTTTAAAAATTTCTGACGAAATTTTTAAAAAGCTTAATATCAACATAAACCTTAAAATTAATAACAGAAAAATCCTATCGGGCATCACGGAGGTTCTGGGCATTGCGGAAAACTTTACAGATATCACGGTAGCACTTGACAAGCTGGATAAAATTGGCTGGGAAAAAGTAAAGAACGAACTGCTACAAAAAAACATCCCACACCAAGCTATTGATAAGCTGGCTGAAATAGTTAAGATATCCGCATCCAATGAACAAAAGATGGAATATCTTAAGGACTTGTTAAAAAATTCCGAAACAGGCAGCAAGGGTATTTCAGAAATATCTGATGTGTTGCAATATCTCAAAAATATGAAAGTTGAAGCACCGGTGGTCTTTGATATCACTTTGGCCCGCGGCTTGAACTATTACACCGGTGCAATTTTTGAAATAACGTCCAGAGATGTTGCTATAGGAAGTATTAGTGGTGGCGGAAGGTATGATGATCTTACCAGCATATTCGGCATGAAAGATATTTCAGGTGTTGGAATTTCCTACGGCGCAGAAAGAATTTACGACGTCATGGATAAGCTACAGCTGTTCCCTCCTGAACTTGACTGCTTTTCGACAATTCTTTTGGTTAACATGGGCAAAGCCGAACTGAGTTATGTCCTGCCATTATCGCATGATTTGCGAAAAAATGGCATAAGTGTTGAAGTTTTTCCGGATAATGCAAAACTTAAAAAACAAATGAACTACGCCCACAAAAACAATATCCCTTTTGTAATCATTGCAGGGAAAGATGAAATGCTTAACAATACATTGACCATAAAAAATATGGTGTCTGGTTCACAAGAGCAAATAGCTAACAATACTGATCAGATAATAGATTTCATAAAAAAAGTAACATAAAAAAAATCAAACTTCTTTTACATTTTTTATTAAAACAGTAAAATGTCCTTTATAGAATATAATGTTGTAAACATTCTGCTCATTATAATAGTAGGAATTTTTTGTGGCTTTATTAATACTTTAGCCGGCAGTGGTTCTTTTATCAGCCTGCCTATGCTTATGTTTTTGGGGTTGCCGGCAAATGTAGCCAACGGCACTAATCGCATAGGGATATTGTTTCAAAACATCGTTTCTTCAAGCAGTTTTTATAAAAGTAAAATGCTGCCCCTTAGATTTGCTTTTAAAATGGCTGTACCTTCTATATTAGGAGCTCTTGTAGGCGCAAAAATTGCCGTTGATATTGACCAAAAAACGATGGAGCAGATTATTGGCATCATTATGCTTGTGATGCTATTTTTTATATTTTTCAAGCCACGTAAATGGCTCAAACCTCATCAAGAAAGCTCCCAGTTGATAATAAAGCCCTGGCATTATTTCATTTTTTTTGTTATTGGTATTTACGGCGGTTTTATACAAGCCGGCGTTGGGATATTCTTACTATCTGCTCTGGTTCTTGCATCTGAAATTGATTTGGTGCGGGCTAATGCCATCAAAGTTTTTATCAATCTTATTTTTACACCCTTTGCCATTATTGTTTTTATTATCAACAACCAAATAGACTATGTGGCAGGTCTTATACTGGCTATTGGAAACATGATTGGAGCCTATATTGCAGCTAAATCAGCCATCAGTTTTGGGGTGTCTTACATCAGGTGGCTTCTTGTTATTATTATTGCCTTTTCTGCTTTTAAGCTTTTGCTGTATTAAAAAATTAATATATTTGCTTTTTGAGTTTTTGAAAGATTTGTTTTTTTAAAACAAACCCGGGTAAAACTTTAATAGCTGAATGCATCATATGCAATTTGACGAATGGCAAAACTTAAAAATAAATAAACATGAAAAAATTTTCAAAAGAACTGAACCCAAATTCGTTAGAAAGGTTTTTAGATAAACCTTCACGAGACTTTACAAAGAATGATCTGATAAAATATATCAGCAGTAACGACATACGTATGCTTAATTTTCGCTACGTTGGTGGCGATGGCAGGTTAAAAACTCTTAACTTTCCCATCACCTCTAAAGCCTATCTCGACCTGGTATTGTCCTCAGGCGAGCGTGTTGACGGGTCAAGCCTTTTTTCACATATTGAAACAGGGTCAAGTGACTTATATGTGGTTCCCAAATACCGCTCCGCTTTTATAAACCCCTTTACCGAACTGCCTACACTTGACGTATTTTGTGCTTATTTTAATAAAGATGGTTTGCCTTATGACGGGGCACCTGAAAACATAATGATGAAAGCTGATAAGGCTTTTAAGGATGTCACAGGCTTTGAATTTCAAGCCATGGGCGAACTGGAGTATTATGTTATCAGCGAAAAAGACCCTCTTTACCAAGGTACCAATCAGCGTGGTTATCACGAATCGCCTCCTTATGCCAAATGGGAAAACCTCCGAACCGAAGCACTTTACTTACTTTCTCAATGCTTTTCGGATATCAAATATGCCCATTCGGAAGTAGGCAATTTCTCGACAGATACGCACGACTATATTCAGAATGAGCTTGAATTTTTACCTACCAGCCTTGAAGATGCAGCCCAACAGATGATTCTTACGAAATGGTTTTTGCGTATGCTGGGACAGGAGTATGGTGTGGGCATAACATATGCACCTAAAATATCAGTAGGTAAAGCAGGTAGCGGTATGCACTTTCATACACGGCTCATGAAAGACGGTAAAAATATGATGATTGACGGTGAAGGAAAACTGAATGATAATGCTAAAAAAGCTATCGCTGGCTACTTAAGTCTTTCACAATCGCTAACAGCCTTTGGCAATACCAATCCTACATCATACTTCCGCTTAGTACCTCATCAGGAAGCTCCCACCAATATTTGCTGGGGCGACAGAAACCGTTCGGTTCTGGTACGAGTACCTCTGGGTTGGGTAGGTGCAGCCGACATGGTTAAACAGATAAACCCCCTAGAAACTGAAACACCAAGCAATCTCGCTGAAAAACAAACTGTTGAAGTAAGAAGCCCCGACGGGTCTGCTGATGTTTATTTATTCCTCGCAGGATTAGCAGTTGCTGCCCGACATGGCTTCGAAATGGAAAAGGCGCTGGAGTATGCCGAAAAAACTTATGTAAATGTGAATATATTCCATGACGAACACAAACACAAGTGTGAAGAACTGGAAAAATTACCCACATCGTGTTGGGAGTCTGCTGACTGCCTCCTCAAACATGCAGAAATCTACAAAAAACACAATGTTTTTTCTCAAAGTATTATTGATGGCACTATTAAAACATTAAAATCTTATAACGATAAAACATTGCGCAACGATCTTAAAAGTGATGATGAACTGATGGCCATAGTCAATAAGTTTTTCCACTGTGGCTAATAAGCTGTTTTTTATATGCCGCGGCACAGTACCTCATATTAGAGAAGTTTATATCTTCTCAACTTGATCTAAACTAGTTTTTTTGTAGAGTCCTTTATCAGTAAGTACATAGCAAAGGTGGTTTATACCATTTGAAATAATGACATAAGGTGCTTTAACAAATAGATTGTAGGTATTTATTTGTTCGTAAGTTTTTTCTGTAATAGGAACTTCAGGGGATTTAAATTCCATAAGCACCTTAGCTTTCCTCTGTCTGTCATACACCACAGCATCGAATCGCTTAGTGGTATTGTTTATCTTTAATCCTGCTTCAATAACAATCAGGGATGCAGGAACCTGTTTCTCCTCAATCAGATAACGTATAAAATGCTGTCGCACCCACTCTTCAGGTGTTAATGCTACATATATTTTTCTTACGGCATCAAAAATCTTAAGCTTGTCTTTTTCCTTTTTAAAACGAAATTCGTAAGATGGTAAGTTCAACTTCAGCATATATCATATTTTGGCAAAAAAACATAAATTGATTTTTCCAATGTGTCGTGCATGCAAATATAATTGAAAAAAAACCAATGAGTTAAAACATAAACTGCATTAAGGGTTAATTGACAACAATTTTACCGGTATAAAGCTTATGCCTGCGCTGAATTTTGATGATATAGACACCTTTTTGCATGCTGCTTACATCCATTGAAAGAGTCTCATGGGATGCTATGGTTTCCTGCCTGACCCTTTGCCCCATTATAGTAAAAATTGAAATCTTAAATGGTTCATCGCTATGTGAATCAATAGAAATATTCAAAATATCTGAAGTGGGATTGGGGTAAATTTTTAGGGGTTCTGATTTTTCAAGTATTGGTACAAAAGTAAGACCCAGGCATAAAGTATCTTTTTTAAAGAATACCCCAATTTCACCGCCACTGTCAATGATGGCGCCACCGGTTCCGGCAATACCACCGGCACCAATAATACCGCCACTATTTATTTCCCCACCACTGCCACTTAAACAGCAGGAGTTTCCATCACTGTCCAACCATGCCATAAACACATCTCTTCCGTATGCTGCATAATGTGTCCTTCCTGTAAGCAGGAAGCTGCCCTGATCAATTTCGGTAATACCAAATGCCATGTTCACTTCACTATTCCCAAAAGTCTTTGCCCAAATAAGGTCGCCTTGCAAATTCATTTTAATTACATAGGCATCCATAAAACCTAAGCCATAGGTTCTAGAAAAACCTGCCGCCATTATATAGCCGTCGCTTGAAATAATAACATCGCGAATTTCTTCATAGTTGTCGCCACCTACAGTACGTGTCCATACTGTATCACCGTCAGCATCGAGCATAACAATATAGGCATCTGTAGCCTCCCAGGTTCCGGCAGCACCTTCACCATAGGAATTGGTAGCACCCGCTACAACTAAGTGTCCATCATTGGTTTCTGCTACTGCATAAGCATAGTCGCTACGGCTGCCTCCAATAGTTCGTGTCCACAGCAAATTACCATTTTCATCAAGTTTATAAACATACATATCGCTATTGGCCACGCTATACGAACCGCTGCCTCCGACAACTACCAAGCCATTGTCCTTAGTAAGAATTATATCTTCAGCTATTTCGCCTTGTCCACCGCCAACAGTACTTGTCCACATCATATTACCAGAAACATCCAATTTTACGACATAAGCATTTTGGTGAAACCCGCCATGAACATATGAGTATCCGGCAATTGCAAAGCCACCATCGGGTGTTTGCACCACAGCATGAGCTTCATCATTACGGTTGTCACCGGCTCCGTCAATAACACGAGTCCACAAAGTATCTCCCTGCGCGTTGAACCTAACGACATAAAAATCATAAACAAAGGTACCAAAAGACTGTGTAGATCCAACGGCAAGAAAGCCCCCATCAGATGTTTCAATACCATCATAACCGGAATCCCATGATAAACCACCCAATACTCTTGCCCATAAAGTGTCTCCATTAGGGGCAAAATTAACGGCATATAAGTTGGGAGCAGATTGGGCATAGTCGCTGGCATAACCAACAAGAAAAACACCACCGGCTGAAGTTGTAAAAACGCTCATCCCTGTATTATTATCATTAGCATTATGACCTACTTCATAACATCCTTCCTGCGCATGAATAGAAAAAAAAACACATAGAAAAAAAGAAACACAGACTGTTTTAAAAATGATTGTCTTCATAAAATAATAGGGTTTAATAGTTTTTCAGTTTTGATATGATTTTGATTAGCCAAAGATAATACATTTGAAGACGTAAATCAAGTTTTAAAAATAACCCTTAAAATGCAGCACAGATACCAGAAGGATAATTTTATCGTCAAAGCCGACATACCGGCAGCAAATATCATTTACATGTACAAAAAAAATATTCACTTTTATTATTGAAAAAATATATAAATTTGTATTAAACATAAATAAACCGTTATCATCATACTAAAAAGTTTTTTAAGTTTTTTTGTTCCTTTCAAAACTGATGTGCAAACCACGCACAACGGTTTGGTTGAAATTGTTTATATCAATGGCAGGAAGATACTCAACAGTGCCCATACAAATTATTCGTATGGCAGTCTGGAACGTGTTTTAACTCATGGGCTTCAGAAGCTTGACCTCTCAGGCGTCCGTAATGTTTTACTTTTAGGTTTAGGAGGGGGCTGTGTTGTAAAGGCGCTGCGTAAAAAATTCAATTTTAATGGCTTGATAAAAGCCCTGGAAATAGATGAAGTAATTATTAATCTTGCTTTACATGAGTTTTCACTCAGCAAAGACACCTCGTTAGATGTTGTACATGCCGATGCGTTTAACTATATTATAAATGTCGAAGAAAAATATGACCTGATCATCATCGATTTATTTATTGACAACACAGTCCCCTGTAAAACGTTCAGTAAGGCTTTTTGGGAAAATATCAACAAATTAAACAGCCGCCACGGCTGTTTTTTATTCAACGCATCAATGGGCAACGTAAACAATACCCTTCTGGAAAAACCAGAAAGCTTTATAAAAACCGGCTATCATTTAAAAAAGTTCACCAAAATTGAAAAAGGCAATACTGTGTTGATTGGCAAGAAAAAAAGTTTTATCAACTGAGAGTGCATCAAAATTATTCGACGCCGGCATAATGCTTCATAAACTGAACTCTCTGGTAAGCAGCCGGGTTGTCAGTATTTTTATGACTCATCACACCTATGAAGTCTTCCATTTTTTTATAATTATTTGTTTCCATCCACTCGTACAAGAACTTATGCATCTGCTGAATTGTGTCGAAACCATTTAAGTAAAGGGTAGAACAAATTTGAACGGCTTTGGCTCCGGCCAACAACATTTTCACCATGCCGGGGCCATCGTGGATACCGGTTGTTGCAGCAATATCACACTGAACATTCCCGGACAAAATAGCAACCCATCGCAAGGGTAAAGCAATCTCTTCGGGTTTACTGTAAACATTTGCTGCTAGAAACTTTTTATTTTCTATATCAATATCAGGGGCAAAAAACCTGTTAAATAACACCAAGCCTGAAATACCTGACCAGGAAAACTTTTGAGCAATTTGAGCAAAGCTCGAAAAATAGTGATTAATTTTGAGTGCTATTGGAATTTTAACCTGTTTTTTTACCGACTCAATAATTTTAAAATAGACCTTTTCATTTTGCTCGCTGTTGCGTTTAAAATCTGATGGCAGTATAAATGCATTCAACTCGATGGCATCAGCACCGGCTTCTTCAATTTTTTTGGCAAAGCTTGTCCATTCAGAATCTGACAAACAATTAATACTGGCAATAATTGGAATGCTGACTTTTTGCTTAGCATCCCTAATAAGCTTAAGGTATTCTTCCAGGCTGTTTTGCCTTGAGTAGTTTCGAATATAATCATTAGCTTCAGGATACGTATAAATGTCCTCACTCTGATGATGCACTTTGCTTACTTCATGCATAATTTGCTCTTCGAAGAGTGACTTAAGCACAACGGCTGCCGCCCCTTGTTCTTCAAACTTTACAATATTATCCAATGACTTTGTGAGCCCTGAGCTGGCAATGATAATAGGATTTTTCAGCTCCAAACCTAAGTATTTTGTTTTTAAATCTACCATTTGTTATTTTTGTTTAGTTTAGTTTTCAGATTTATTATCACAAAGAAAATAAAAAAAAACAATCTGATGTAAAAAAAGTTACAAGTTTTCAGAAAGTGACACATTAATACGAATTCACATATTCAATGTATCGCAAAAACAGGGATTCTAAAAAATTTGATTATCGTTGATTATCTAAAAAGGCGAACGACATCATTGATGTTGACAAATAAAAGCAAAGAAAGAAGTAAAATCAGGCCGGCATACTGTGCATACTCGAGAATTTTTTCATTGGGTTTGCGTCCGGTTATCATTTCATAGAGTAAAAACATCACATGTCCTCCATCCAAAGCGGGTATAGGGAGGATATTCATAAAGGCTAAAATAACCGATAAGAAGGCTGTAATAGACCAAAAATGGACCCAGTCCCATTGTGAGGGAAATATCCCTCCGATAGTAATAAATCCGCCAAGACTTTCGGTAGCTTTAACTTCTTTAGATGTGAATAACAATTTAAACTGCCTGATATAATCAACTGTAGTATTATATGTTTTGGCTATACCTGCAGGTATGGCACCCCAGAAGCTATATTCAATTTGTGAAAAACTTAAAAATTGGTCGGGGCTTAAAGCGGCTATGCCCAGCAAACCGGATTCGGGAACATACACTTCCATGTCTATGACCCTTTCATCACGCAAAACAGACACATAAATTTCTTCACCTTTATTTTTTTGCAATTTTTCAACAATTTCATCAAAAAAATCAATGGTCGTATTGTTAATGGCAATGATTTTGTCATCAGCTTTTATGCCGGCACTATCAGCAGGCATCCCTTCAAAAACGCCCCCTACAACAGATGGCGTACGCACACTGATAAAATCTACTCTTTTTGATTTGATAAGCTCCCCTATGAAACCTTCAGGAATTTCTATATCAACCACTTCTCCATCTCTTTCGACCTGAATAGTGTTGGCCATATTGAGAATAATTTCTAAAGGGATTTCCCTGAAATTATTAACAAATTGGTTATCAACAGCTAAAACCTTATCACCATTTCTCAAACCTATTTCATAGCCAACAGAATCAACAGCAATACCATACTTGACATTTTGTGTGGGAAGGTAGCGTTCTCCAATAAAAAACAACATTAAAATATAAATGGATATGGCAAGAAGGATGTTCATAACCACACCAGCTACCATCACTATCAACCTTTGCCAGGCCGGTTTTGTACGAAACTCCCAGGGTTGCGGTGGTTTCTTCATTTGCTCTTTGTCCATGCTCTCATCAATCATTCCGGCTATTTTTACATAACCACCCAAAGGTAGCCAGCCTATACCATACTCAGTATCACCACGCTTAAACTTAAATAAAGAAAACCATGGATCAAAAAACAGATAAAATTTCTCAACCTTAATTTTAAATAAACGTGCCGTTGCATAATGTCCGAACTCATGTAATATTATTAATATCGACAAGCTAAGAAAGAACTGAACAACCTTAATAAGAATTTCCATCAGTGATTAATTATTATAAATTATTTATTTAATAAATTTTTTGCAAAGTTAATAGTTTCGTAATGTGTTTGCACCAAAGTATCGTAATCAGGTTTTCTGACATAGGAAAGTTTTTCCATACAATTATGAATCAATTGAGGTATCTCAAGAAAACTGATTTTATCCTTCAGAAAATATTCGACAGCCACCTCATTAGCTGCATTGAGAATACAAGGCATATTACCGCATTTTTTCAGGGCTTCATAAGCCAGGCTTAAGCACCCAAAAGTTTCTGCATCAGGCTTTTCAAAAGTCAAATGAGGATAATCGGTAAAGCTAAAACGTTTAAAATCAGTAAACACTCTTTCAGGATAAGCAAGGGCATAAATAATAGGCAGCTTCATATCAGGCAGGCCCATTTGTGCTTTAATAGAGCTGTCAGTAAACTGCACCATCGAATGGACAATAGATTGAGGATGGACAACGACATCAATTTTATGGGGTTCAACATCAAATAGCCAACGTGCTTCAATTACCTCAAGGCCTTTATTCATAAGTGTTGCCGAGTCAATAGATATTTTGCAACCCATGTCCCAGTTGGGATGTTTTAAGGCTTGCTCTTTTGTAACTGTATGTAAGCGCTTTTTACTATAACCTCTGAAAGGGCCGCCGGAAGCCGTAAGCCACAATTTTTCGATAGGGTTATTGTGTTCGCCTACCAGACATTGAAAGATAGCCGAATGCTCGGAGTCAACAGGCAATATTTGTACTTTTTTTTCCAAAGCCTTTTCAAGAATAAGTTCGCCGGCTACCACAAGAGTTTCTTTATTTGCCAGCGCCATTTTTTTGCCTGCATCAACAGCTTTTAACGCCGGTTTAAGACCAGCATATCCGACCATAGCCAATAACACAATATCAACAGTATCCATTTCAACAATTTGTGCTATGGCTTCCTGACCGGCATATACTTTTATATCATAATCCGCTAATGCCAGACTCACCTTATTATATAAATCTTCCGATGCAATAACTACTGCATTAGGCTTAAAATGAATGGCTTGCTCAATGAGTAATGCTGCGTTATTCATAGCCGTAAGCACTTCCACCTGAAATATTTCACTATGACTTTGGATGACCTCAAGCGCTTGTGTCCCGATAGACCCTGTTGAACCCAGTATGGCTATTTTTTTTTTCAATTTATAAGACATTTAAAAACTAATATATTCTCTGGGATTCACAGGCATACCATTAAACCAAAGCTCAAAGTGCAGATGTATGCCTGTGGTGTACAACCCTGTTTCTCCTATTATAGCTATAACTTCGCCTGCTTTAACAAAATCACCTTCATTTTTAAGCAAAACGGAATTATGCTTATATACCGATATTAAATTACTTTGGTGTTGTATGGCAATGGTATAACCCGCTTCCAGCGACCAGGTGGAAATGACAACAGTGCCATCGAGAGTAGCTTTAACAGCTTCGTTACGCGGCGCCACTATATCAACACCGTAATGTCCTTCAGCAGGGTTAAAGTTGCTGGTGACAGTGCCTCTTAAGGGCGGGAAGAAAAAGAAATTTCGAATTGATTGCGATGTTGTTCCCAAAACCCTTTCACTTTCGGGGATGAAACTGAGTTCATAAGCAGGTAAACTTTCCATTTCTTTTCTTAAAATGGAATCAGCAGCAGAACGGCTAAAAATAACATCTCTGCCTAAATCATTCGGCTCCGGAACAGGAGGATGCTCGCTCAAAGCCTCATGCCCTTGTAGCACATGTTTTATGTTGGTTATATAGGCATTTTTAACCATTAGAACATGCTCAAGAGAATCTGCCTTACTCAGCAGATTGTAAACCTCCATACGTGTGTCGAAGTCGGCATAGCCCGGGATGTATTCTTTTAAAGGGGTGAAAGCTATTAGATAGATGGTTGTAAAAATGAGCAAAATGGCTGTTACGCCGGTAATAACAAAGACGTTAAGCCGTGAGAGACGCAGCGACAGTTTCTCTTCAAAGGTTTGGTCATTCATAATAACCAAACGGTACTTGCTGCGCATTTTTTTAAAAAAGGTTTGTTTTTTTTCTGCCATTTCACTTTTTCTAAAAGAACTGCAAATATCGCAATTATTGTGTGATTTTTATCATTTTTTTGTGTGTTTCATCTTTGCTCAAAGGGTAAAGCAAGTAATTATGCTGACAGGGAATCTTTCAAAAAGGAATTGGAGATATCATAAAAGCACATATTAAAAAACCTTCCAATGTCATTACTGGAAGGTTTTAAAAATATTTTTTAAACAATAGTTATTCTGCAGCAACCTCTTTTTCCTGCTTATTGTTTACAGCTTCTGTAGGTACTTCTACATCAAAAGGGTTCACAGAAACGATGGATTTGTTATTTCTGGTTTTTCTGAACTCTACAACACCATCGGTAAGAGCAAAAAGCGTATGGTCTTTGCCCATGCCTACATTTTGACCCGGGTTGTGTGCTGTACCTCTTTGCCTGACAATAATGTTGCCGGCTATAGCAAGCTGACCACCATATACTTTAACGCCTAATCGCTTACTGTGCGACTCTCTGCCGTTTTTTGAACTACCTACACCTTTTTTGTGTGCCATTGTATTTTATTTTTATTGTTAAACTTCTATTTAGTAATGATTTCCTCTATTTGTATTTGAGTTAAAAACTGTCTGTGACCTCTTGTTTTTTTATAGCCCTTACGCCTTTTCTTTTTAAAAACTATCACTTTGTCACCCTTTAAGTGAGAAAGTACTTTTGCTTTTACTTTACAGCCATCCACATATGGCATGCCTACCTCAGTTTTACCTTCATTCTCGAAAAGTAATACTTTGTCAAACTCTACTGTGGCGTCAACTTCAGTCTCAATACGATTGATATAAAACTTACCGTCTTTCTCTACCTTAACTTGTTGACCGGCTAAATCTACTATAGCATACATTTTTATCTCTTTTAAATGATTTTGGGCTGCAAAAATAATATTTTTTTTTTATTTATCTTGTATTATTGATAAAAAGTAAACAAAAAAAATATAAAATCAACTATCATATTATTAACAATCAATATTTTGAGAACTTATTTTTTTTGAATGCTTTGGGATGGGATGAAAATACCAGCCGCAAAAATTTTTCACTATTGACCAACATAAGTCATTTCTCGAGGCTGTCTCAAAACTGTCGTTGGCTGAAAATCATCATTGCCCCAACCCTTAAGGGTGTGCTGATTTTCAGCGACATCCACCCTTTAGGGCGGGGAAAAGATGTCGGTGAAAATCCAAAATAAGAGTTTTGAGACAGCCTCGAGAAATCTTTAAAATCAAGCCCATGAATTCTAAGCTGCTCTTTCAGAGCGAAATTTCACCTTTTTTTATTTCCCGAAGCGTAGCTTCGGGTTGAAATAATTTCAGGCTTTCAGCCTGCCCCCTGCTGCTGCACGATGCCATCGTGTGGTAGTTGGAGTATGTTATAGAGGCCGCATTCATTTTGCATATTTATCTTTTTTAACGAAATCATATATACTTTTACTGCTAAAATAAAACTGTGCAAATTATTATAAAAAGGCCCGAGAAATCGGGCTTTTATCTTACTCTTTCTTTGTAAACCTATATCTGGATCCTCCTTCTTCTCCTTCCCAAAAAAACAGATACCAAGGTGGTTGGTTCTCCATAATCCCTTTACTCCCTGATATGTAAATCTGAGTTGCACAGCCTAAAGGTAAACTTTCACTTTTTGTAAAATACAACTGTAAAAACCACCTGCCTTGTTCGTTTTTCATTTCCCATTTTCCGCTTTCACTAAATAATGTGTCCTCATATTTCTCTGGAAAGGGCAAAAACTTATCTTTTGGCAAATCTTGGGTAGTAAATGTTCCTTCTTTGCTAAATTGAAAAACAGCACCATCCTTTGCAATCCATTTGCCGACAATATTGTCAGTGGTGGGATTCTCTAACTTACAGCCTGTAAATAACATCATTATTGAAAGGCTTAATATATTTATCATTTTCATTACCATGTTACTGTTTCTGTCCATCTAAATGTTTGTGTTGTTGGTGACATTGGTCCACTTGAAAAAGAACTATTAATCCAAGCTCCTACAGAATTTTGCCACCATGAATAATACCCTATTACTGGCGGTCGTGTAGCAGACTGGATAGTAGAAGAATTGTTAACTAAAAACTGTACTGTAGCAGAATTTCCATTAACCGCTGTTACCTCCCATTGTAAATTATAAGAGCCTAAGTAAGTTACGGCTAGGTTTCCAGTTAATCCTCCTGTAGCTAATGTTGAATAATCTTTTACATATTTCCCAACTCCCTGAACACCACTTAAACTATATGGAGCACTTCCTGTCATTGTTCCATTGGCAATCATACCTGGTATTGATGCTTTTGTAGCCAAAATATGTTCATGCTGCCTTAGCATTTCTGTAAAAACATCTCCATTGGAAAAATCACGGTGTCTTGGTCCAGTTCCTGTCAGCCACTCTACACCAACATCAAAAGGCGTTACCCCACTATTTGCGGCATTATTGCCATTTGAGACATTATTGCCCCTTGAGGCAGTAATTGTCGTAGCAGGCAGTGTGCCATCTTGTCTTGTCCATTCTCCTTCACCATATAAGTATAATCCTCCACCACTTGACATATACATGTCACCATTATTTGCTTTGGATGGTTCTGGGCATTCAGGGCATCTTCCATCAGGGTCATTATACCTGATTGGATTATTCCAAAATGCTGCATAAGGCGACTTATCAATTTGGTTAGGATGGTCTGACAACGGGTCCACACTCAACCAAATACTCAACTCCGGTGTATAGTACCTAGCCCCATAATAGTACATTCCCGTTTCGCTGTCAAGTTCTTTGGCGTTGAATTTATAATCCGTACCCCAGTAGTCGCGCATTTCGAAGAAGTTTTCGCCATCCCGATAGCTATCGGAAGGCAAATAAGCAATGTGGTGTGTGATGTTGGCGGAGTGGTCGGAGATTTGGGTGCTGCTGCCACAAAAACCTTGGCTGGGTGCTTTTGCCCCGTCCCTGAAGGGAGAATGATTTTCGTTTGTTTTTGTGGCAGTTAAATTCATGGCTATATTTTACGATGTAAATT